>CAYIZU010000006.1:1003-17332 GCA_964367795.1 uncultured Rikenellaceae bacterium
AGATGCTTGTTAAGAGATATGCTGCTCAGATTGCTGAACTAAAAGCTGCTAATGAGAGATTAACAGAGGAGAATATCCGTGTAGCAGAAGATTTAAAAAACACTACTTTACGTGCTGAAGAAGCTGAGGCTAACTCTGAAAGATTAGCTGAAATGGTAAGAAAAGGTCAGTTCATCGCTGCTCGCGAGTTAGATCTTATTAACCTTAAGCGTAATGAAAAAGAGACTTCTCGTATTAAGAGAGCAAGAAAACTTAAAATTGATTTCACTCTTGTTGCTAACGAGATAGCTGAGCCAGGTTCAAGAACTGTATATGCGAGACTTATTGGTCCTGATGGATACCTTCACACTGCTGATAACAGAACTTTCGAGTATAACGGTAATACTATAGGTTACACTGCAAGTCGTGACATTGATTACAGAAACGAAGACTTAATGGTAAGTGTTTATCTTGATGAGGTAAGAAAGCTTCCAAAAGGAACTTACACTATTGAGGTTTATATGGATGGTAATATGATTGGTGCTAAGAAAGTAGCGACTAAGTAATATTAACTATTAGATATATGGAGGCTGTCTTGAATTATTTCGAGGCAGCCTCTTTTATGAGAGATTTGTATCAAAATTCAGTTTTGGTGCTTCGTGATGGGCATAAAACAGTACGTGAGTATTTATTTGATTCAGGAAGTGACAAAAATAGGGTAGTCACAAAACTATATTGGAGCAGTAATTCAATTAGTTACAGCATAAATGTTGTTTTGACTGCGACACCTCAGCAAGTAAATTCTTCTTATTTGCATTCGGTTTACTTGTCGCTGAAAAAGTGAACAAAAACCGAGGAGAGTACTGAAAATAATTTTTTTTACTGGATGGGGCTTTTTTAGTGCCCTCAAAACCGAGTGCATACCTCTTAAACGTCACTCGCTCGCTATCGTTCGTTAAGGGCAATTTACAAAACAGAGTTTCGCGAATTGCCCAAAAAATAGGCCGCCTCGAAATAATTCGAGACAGCCTATTTCACCTCTTAAAAGACGTTCGCTCTCTATCACTCGTTACGGGGTGATTCTCAAAATAGAGTTTGGCGAAAGACTCTTTTTACTCCTCTTTCATGTTGTGGAAGACACTGTTAACATCTTCGTCTTCTTCAAGCTTCTCAAGAAGTTTTTCTATTGCTACCCTCTGCTCCTCTGTAACCTCCTTAGTTTCCATCGGTATCCTTTCGAATTCACCACTTACAATCTCTAATTGATCCGCTTTCTCCTCCTCAAAATATTTTTGAAGTGCTCCATACGATTCGTAAGCTCCATAGATAACGATATCACCCTCCTCTTCAAAGAGTTCATCCGCTCCGAAATCTATCAATTCCAACTCAAGCTCTTCAATATCTATCTCTACACCCTCTTTTGGATGTATCTTGAAGATACACTTATGATCAAACATAAAATCCACACAACCCGAAGTTCCAAGTGAGCCCCCAGCCTTATTGAAATAGCTCCTTACGTTAGCAACAGTACGTGTAGAGTTGTCAGTTGCTGTTTCAACCATTACAGCTATACCAAAAGGGCCGTACCCCTCATATACTATCTCTTTATAATCAGACATATCTTTACTCGTTGCCTTCTTGATAGCCCTTTCAATAGTATCTTTAGGCATATTGGCTGCTTTCGCATTTTGCAATAATATTCGTAGCCTTGTATTGGATACTGGATCGGCTCCTGCTGCTTTTACTGCGATAGAAATCTCTTTTCCTATTTTTGTGAAGGTACGCGACATTGTACCCCATCTTTTCATTTTTCTTGCTTTACGATATTCAAATGCTCTTCCCATATATCAAATTAATTTCCTTTTTCTCAATAAAATACTACTCCCACTCTATGGTTGCCGGTGGTTTCGAACTTATATCATAAACCACTCTATTAATACCCCTTACCTTATTTATTATCTCGTTCGATACCTTTGCAAGGAACTCATATGGAAGATGTACCCAATCAGCAGTCATTCCATCGGTTGATGCAACAGCACGAAGAGCAACACAGCTCTCATAGGTACGCTCGTCACCCATAACACCCACACTTTGCACTGGAAGTAGCATAACACCTGCTTGCCACACATTATCATATAGATTATACTCTTTAAGCATATCAATAAATATTCTGTCTGCCTCTTGAAGTATCTGTACTTTCTCTTTTGTCACCTCGCCCAAAACGCGTATTCCCAGTCCCGGACCAGGGAACGGGTGGCGTGATAGAATCTTTTCAGGTACCTCCATCTCACGACCTATGCGACGCACTTCGTCTTTGAATAGTAGTCTTAAAGGCTCAACAATTTTTAGATTCATCTTTTCAGGTAAACCACCCACGTTATGATGTGACTTTATAGTTGCCGAAGGACCGTTTACCGATACCGACTCAATAACATCTGGATAAATAGTACCTTGTGCCAACCATTTGGCATCCTCTATTTTTTTTGCCTCTGCGTCAAATACATCAATGAAACCCGCACCAATTATCTTGCGTTTAGCTTCTGGTTCTGTTACCCCTGCAAGCTTACCAAAAAACTCCTCTGCAGCATCAACACCTATAACATTCAAACCCATCGACTTATATGATTCTAATACCTCACTAAATTCATTCTTACGCAATAATCCTAAGTCTACAAATATACATATTAGATTGTCTCCTATAGCACGATGTAATAATTCGGCTGCAACCGATGAGTCAACACCTCCAGATAGACCAAGTATCACCTTATCATTACCTATTAGTTGCTTTAACTCTTCAACACTACTCTTAACAAACGATGCAGGTGTCCAATCGCCCATGCAACCACATACATCGAAAAGGAAATTTTTCAATAGTTGCGTACCCTCCACCGAGTGGTAAACCTCCGGATGAAATTGTATACCCCAACTCTGCTCTCCTTCTATATGATAGGCAGCAACAGGAACACTCTCCGTGCTTGCTATTATATTATAGTTTTCTGGTATCGAACATATAGTATCTCCATGCGACATCCATACCTGCGACTCATTACTTAATCCTTTCATAAGTGGGTCGCACTCCTTAACAACACACATAATGGCACGACCATACTCTCGTGTATTTGATGGCTTAACCTCACCTCCAAAATGGTGAGCAAGATATTGTGCACCGTAGCATACACCTAAAAGGGGCAATTTACCCTTTATGTTAGATAAATCAAAGCGTGGTGCATTTTCATCTCTCACAGAAGAGGGACTACCCGATAATATTACCCCTTTTATCGAGGCATCAATAGTAGGTATTTTGTTAAAAGGGTGCACTTCACAATAGATGTTCAGCTCTCTCACTCTTCGTGCTATAAGCTGTGTATATTGTGACCCAAAGTCGAGGATTAGAATTTTTTCTTGCATATATACATTAAATCAATTAGTTGACATTTCCATTGTTCGTAACGACGCTACAAAATTAACCAAAAAAAAATTAATTTTTGCATTAATCGATGAAAAAACCATTTTTTTTACGTACTTTTGTCTGTTTAATAGTCGTAATATGCCCAAGAAGAAAAAGATAGAGGCTAAGGGTTTCAATCCGATATATAGCTTGCAGAGTGGTTTAGAAAGTACTATATTGGGTAGTGAACGCTTTGTGCACTTCATGAAAACATACTGGGGGAGTATCATTTTGGTGTTGATGCTCTTTATTGTTGTGCTCATTAGCACATCTCATACCAGAAGTATATATCGCGAGAAAGAGGCTGCTGAACGTCGATTAAAATCAGTTGAGGCAGAATTTAATAATAGTAAGGAGGCGTTTAGACGTGCTACTTTGAGTAGTTTCATCAAGGAAGAGGTTGAAAGACGCTCATTGAAGGTTGAACAGAGTAACAAGTTACCGATAGCTATTGAGTAGATGACAAAAAGCACTAAAGAGGATATTTTATTAAATGCACAGGAGGCTGTTGATGACAATAATTTATTGTCTGCTGCCCCTTTGGATGGTAGTGAGGAGACAGATAGTTCACAGACAGATGAGGGAGCGGAGGATTGCGCTATTATATCAGCTAAAACAAACTACTTCCTTACATGGTTATTTATTCTATTTATCATTGTTATAGCAAAGATTATATACCTACAATATTCACCTTATGGCGATAAGCTACGAGATAATGCTGAACGTACACACTTCAAAACAGAGACCGTAACAGCTAAACGCGGAGATATTCTGTCGGCTAATGGTAGTGTTATATCTACCTCTGTAAGCATGTATAAGGTGTATATGGATTTACGTTCGTCGCAATTATCTGATGAGAAGTTTACCGCTAATTACGAGGCTCTTGCCGACTCACTATCAATGCTCTTCGGGGATGCATCACCTACGGTTTATCGCGAAAGGCTTTTAGAGTGGCGTTCAAAAAATTTTGGTAATAAATTAATATCACCGCCGGGTAGATTGTTAGATTATAACGAACTTAGGCGTTTGGAGAAGTTCCCAATACTTGATGGACACTACTTCAATGGAGGTGCTAAGTCGAAGCAGCAGTATGTTAGAAAAAATTATTATGGGAGCTTAGCAGGCAGAACAATAGGTAGGGAAGAGACCTCAACTGCACGAGGTTATGGTATAGAAAAAAGTTTTGATAAACATCTTGATGGAGAGAATGGAAAACAATATTTTCGTCAGGTATCGGGTAGTTTTTGGATGCCGGTAGAGAATCGTGAAAATAAAGAACCGGTCAATGGCTGTGATGTTGTTACAACCATTGATATTAATATACAAGATGTTGCGGAGAGTGCTTTGAGGGATTGTTTAGAGGAGCATGAGGCGATAAGTGGCACAGCCGTTGTTATGGAGGTGAGTAGCGGTAAGATTAAGGCTATGGCAAACTTAGGACGTAATAGAAATGGTGAGATTATTGAAAATTACAACCACGCCATCGCTAATAATGTAGAGCCAGGCTCTACATTTAAATTAGTCTCTCTGATAACTCTTTTAGAGAATACCAGTACAACGATTAATACCATGGTGGATACTAAAAAAGGTTTTGATGTTATCAATGGTACAAAAGTACACGACTCGGAAAGAAATGGATATGGAAATATATCGCTTAAGACCTGTATGAGTAAATCGTCCAATATTGGATTTGCTCGTATTGTTGATAATCATTATCGTAACAATCCGGGCAATTTCATCGCAGGTATTCATAAATTAGGCATAACGCAACCGTTTGATTTTCAAATAGAAGGTGAACGTACTCCAATAGTAAGAAGCAATAAAGAGAGGGGTTGGAGTAAGGCCGACCTTGTTACCATGTCGTATGGATATGCAACCAATTTTACAGCACTACGTATATTAATGCTATATAATGCAATCGCTAACAAAGGAAAATTAATTACCCCATATATAGTGAGTGAAGTTCGTCGTGGTGATGAAGTGATAGAGAGTTATCAATCGCAGGTATTGAATAATAAGATATGTAGCGATAACACCATGAATCAGGTGAAGGTGGCTCTTGAAGATGTTATGTTTGATGGAACGGTAAGAGATATTTTTAAAAACGAAAACTATGTTGTAGCGGGAAAAACCGGCACATCTTGGCAGATAAATGAGGAGGGTAAGTATGAGTCGGACAAAGGGGTCTACTATTTAGCATCTTTTGTGGGCTATTTCCCTGCTGATAACCCCAAATACAGTTGTATAGTGCAAGTGCACACCTTCAAACCGCGAGGTAAAAGACGTGCATATTATGGCTCTCAATTAGCTGCACCTGTATTTCGGGATATTTCACATTTTATAAGTATGCAGGCGGATTGGGGATACACCTCTCGAGAATATGCTAAGCAGAAAGAGTTAGAACTTATCTCAACAATGAAAGAGGGGAGAAAGGTTTCTAATAGTGATGAGGTTGTTGACTATTCAACCTACCCAACACGTGCTGTAGGAGATGAGATTAATATAACAAAATTATTAGAGGCATTTGATATTGAAGGGTATGAGCTAAAATACACCACAACGAGAGATAATGTCTACACAAGTGCGGATATAATGCCAAATGTTAAGGGCATGGGGCTTGCAGATGCAATAAAAATATTGGAAGGAAAGGGCTTAAAGGTAAAGGCAACTGGTGTAGGAAGTGTTACCAAGCAATCAATAGTTGCTGGAAGGCGCTTTAAGGCGGGAGCAGAGGTTAAGCTTACTTTATCAATGCGAAACGTGAAATAGATAAAACTATTACTAATATAATAAAATAAAAAACTATGACAGAAGCAATTCAAAATCGACTTTCAGAGTCGAAAACAGCGAGATGGGTAGTATTGGCGTTAGTATCATTTTTGATGCTATGTGCCTATTACATTAACTATGTAATATCACCTCTAAAACCGATGTTACAGGAGCAATTAAATTGGACAAGTAGTGGCTTTGGTTTCTTTGCAGGAGCAGTAGGTTGGTTAAATGTATTTGCTCTAATGCTTATCTTTAGTGGTATCATTTTAGATAAGATGGGCGTTAGATTTACGGGTATCTTGGCAACTATCGTCATGGCTGGAGGTACTCTACTTAAGTATTGGGCTATATCAACACCTTCGCTTGTTGATACCGAACTAACAGTTCTTGGGTTTAAGATAACAGAGCAGATACTATATGCAGGTCTTGGGTTTGCTATATTTGGTGCAGGTATGGAGATGGCAGGTATTACGGTATCAAAGATTATTGTTAAGTGGTTTAAAGGTAAGGAAATGGCTCTTGCTATGGGTCTTGAGATGGCATGTGCTCGTATAGGTACAGCTTTTGCACTTCTTTTTGCTCTTCCTATAGCTTCATCGTCAACTATTAGCCGCCCGATATTATTGGGACTTCTGTTATTAGTCTTAGGGGCAGTGGTATTCCTTGTTTTTGTTGTGATGGATAAAAAGCGTGATGTTCAGGAGGCTGCAATAGCAGAGGAGAATGATGAACCATTCCTATTTAAGGATATATTATCAATATTCGAGCTAAAGGCATTCTGGTATATTGCAATTCTTTGTATGCTATTTTACTCGGCAATATTCCCATTCTTGAACTATGCTACCGACCTTATGATTAATAAATTTGGCGTTGAGAAAAATCTTGCAGGTATAATCCCATCGCTTCTCCCTTTCGGTACTATTCTATTGACACCTATCTTTGGTAATATGTACGACCGAAAAGGAAAAGGTGCATCTATTATGATATTTGGTTCAGCTATGCTTATCGGTATTCATTTACTATTTTCATTGCCAATTATTACATCATGGGTATTTGCTGTGATACTAACTATACTATTAGGTATTGCATTTTCACTTGTGCCATCTGCTATGTGGCCATCAGTTCCAAAAATTATCCCTATGAATAAACTTGGTACTGCTTATGCTCTCATCTTCTGGGTTCAGAACTGGGGTTTAATGCTTGTTCCTATGCTTATTGGTTCTGTATTGGATAGGTACTGTATAACATCTGCTCCGGGGGCAACGGTTACTACATATAACTATACTCTACCGATGATAATATTTGCAGCTCTTGGGGTATTAGCAATATTCTTTGCTTTCTTACTTAAAAAGGAGGATAAAGTTAAAGGTTATGGCTTAGAGCAACCAAATATTCAGAAATAGATTATAGGGGAGTTCTTAGAAGTTCCCTATATATATAGCTCGAAAGAGGTGCTGGACTTTTTATAGGTTCAGCACCTTTTTTATTCTCTTTGGCAAAATAATTGTAAATTGTTTGAAAAATCATTTAATTTCTATTTTATGGCAAATAAAGTATCTCCTATGGCTAAATTAAGTGTTATGACCCTTGCTATCATGAATGTGGCAGCGGTGGTGAGCTTAAGAGGGCTATCTACAGAGGCGACTTATGGATTATCGTCTGCCTTCTATTATCTTTTTGCAGCAATAGTATTTCTTATTCCAACTGCTCTTATTGCTGCGGAGTTAGCCGCGATGTTTTCTGACAAGCAGGGCGGAGTATTTCGTTGGGTTGGTGAGGCAATGGGTAAGCGCATGGGTTTCCTTGCTATATTCCTACAATGGATAGAGAGTACTATATGGTATCCAACAGTTCTAACCTTTGGTGCGGTATCAATAGCTTTTATAGGTATGGATACCAGTAAGGATATGATATTAGCATCGGATAAGATGTTCACACTTGTCGTGGTGCTTGTAATATATTGGATTGCAACTTTCATATCACTAAAGGGTTTAGCATGGGTTGGTAAGATGTCGAAAATAGGGGCTATCATTGGTACTATTGTCCCTGCAGGTTTATTAATAATATTAGCCGTTATCTACCTTATGATGGGTGGGCATAATAATATTGATATGAGTCAAAGTTTCTTCCCTGATTTAACTAAATTTGATAATTTAGTACTCGCCTCGAGTATATTCCTTTTCTATGCAGGTATGGAGATGATGGGTATACATGTTATGGAGGTTGATAATCCCGGAAAGAATTATCCTCGTGCGATATTTTTAGGCTCGCTAATAACAGTTTTGATATTTATTTTAGGAACTTATGCCGTGGGTGTTATAATACCGGCAGATAAGATTAATTTAACGCAGAGTCTTCTCCTATCTTTTGATGGCTATTTTTCATTTGTTAAGATGAGCTGGATGGGGCCGATAATAGCTATTGCTCTTGCATTTGGGGTGTTAGCAGGGGTACTTACATGGGTAGCAGGTCCATCGCGAGGTATTTTTACCGTTGGGCGTTCGGGTTTCCTACCTCCATTCTTTCAAAAAACCAACAAACAGGGTATTCAGAAAAATATATTATTAGTTCAAGGATTGGTTGTAACGGTATTAGGATTACTATTTGTTGTAATGCCATCGGTTCAATCCTTCTATCAGATACTGTCACAATTAACGGTTCTATTATATCTTATAATGTATATGCTTATGTTTAGTTCTGGGATAATACTCCGCTATAAGCTACCAAATGCAAATAGACCTTTTGCCGTTGGAAAAAAAGGAAATACAATGGTATGGATAGTTGGAGGAGTAGGATTTATAGGCTCGTTACTTGCTTTTATATTAAGCTTTGTACCGCCTTCACAGATAGAGACGGGGGGTACCTCAACATGGTTCGGAGTACTTATTGGTGGTGCAGTAGTTATGGTTGCCATACCATTCATTATCTATGCGCTGCGTAAGCCGTCGTGGAGGGACCCAAATGCAGAGATAGAACCATTCCACTGGGAAAACAGTAATGACAATAGTGTCGTAAAATAAAGGGGAGTTCTAATAATTGCTTTTGGGCAATTTGATTTTATTGTTTTCGTTTATTGACTTTTAGTGGTTCTAAATGCGATAAACGAAAGTAGAAATAGACAAGCAAGAAAATAGAAAGTGGTTAAAATGAATTATTAGAACTCCCCTAACTATATCTAATTAATTATGAAAAAGAGAGAGGAAAAGGTAATCACAACACCTAATAGTGAGATTATTAACAATGAAAAGAGAGAACAGGTTGCAAATCAAGTTATCGGAGCAGATAACGATGAGGATAAGAGAGAAGAGGAAAACAAAGAGATACATAAAGAGGATACTCTAATAAGCAACCTGTAACATGCTAAAAAAGATAACAAAAGCAGAGTTAAAAGCTACTATAGAGGAGGCGCACAGAAGAGCTAAAGCTAATAACAATGGCAAGAATGCTGATTATATACCATATCTTTCAAATATCAATCCTGAGTTATTTGGTATAACTGTGTGTCTCCCTAATGGGGAATTGCTTGAGGTAGGGGATACAAACGCCATTTTCGGCATAGAATCGGTGTCTAAGGTTCATACTGCTATTTTAGCGATGAAACAACATGGCGCAGATGCAATCCATAAAAGAATTGGCGCAGATGCAACCGGTATGCCATTCAACTCTATTATAGCTATACTCTTAGAGAATAACCATCATTCAACGCCTTTGGTCAATGCAGGTGCCATTGCCGCATGTAGCATAATCGAGCCGAAAGGGGATAGTGATGGTAAGTGGCAGGCAATAGTCAATAATATGCGTGAGTTATGTGGAAGTGATTTAACTCTTATTGATGAACTCTATAAAAGTGAAACGGATACCAATTATAACAATCGCTCTATTGCGTGGCTTCTGAAAAACTACAATCGCCTTTTTGATGAACCTGATATGTCATTAGATTTATATACTCGGCAATGTTCTATGGGTGTAACCTGTTCACAACTTGCTATAACTGCGGCAACAATAGCATTTGAAGGGGTAAATCCTGTGACTAAGCAGACTGTTTTTGCTGGGGATATAGCATCTCGTATAACCTCCTTGATGGCAACGGTAGGATTTTATGAGAGCAGTGGCGACTGGATGTTTAATAGCGGTTTACCAGCTAAAACAGGGGTTGGTGGAGGTATTATGGGAGTTCTTCCGGGAGTGATGGGCATTGCCGCCTACTCGCCACCATTAGATAAGTCGGGAAATTCAGTGCGAGCGCAAGAGGCGATAGCTTTTATCATGGACGAGTTGGGAGCGAATATTTTTAATGCTTCGCACATAGAGATAACTGATTGATAATATGATAAATGAGGTACACAATAAGTTAGAGAGGTTAACCAAATGGAGTAATGGTGCCGTGTTATTATCGAGTATAATGCTAATAGTAATTACATCGATAGAGACACTATCAATGAGATTACATCTATCACAACATTTTATCCTTAATTTCCAACTTATTGTGTGCTCTATTTTTATTATAGATTTTGTTGTTAGAATGATACCTCACAACAATAAACCATTATATGTATTAAGAAATATTTTCATGCTTATTGTGTCGGTGCCATACCTAAATATTGTTGTTTGGAGTGATGTAACCGTATCAAAAGAGGCACACCTTCTATTGCGCTCCATACCTCTGATACGAGGAATTTATGGTCTTGTTATTATTATTAACTGGATAACGAAGAATAAGATATCTAATCTTTTTTATTCATACCTTATAACCATGCTTAGTGCAACATATTATGCGAGTATTATTTTCTACTCTATAGAAAAGGGTATAAATCCTATGGTTAAAGAGTATTGGGATGCCTTGTGGTGGGCATGTATGAATTTTACAACTGTTGGCTCTAATATCTTTGGCGTAACTTTCTTTGGGCAGTTATTAGCTCCACTTCTCGCGGGGGTAGGGATGATGATGTTTCCAATATTTACGGTATATATCACCACCAGATATGATAAACAGTTTAAGATGAGAACTAAAAAAACTGAATAAGAGTATCATGCCCGAAGCTAATCACCGTTATTATCTATTCTTTGATAAAAAAACATGTTATATTTATAAGGTCTACTGTAGGTTTGCCCCACTTTATAGACAAGGCAATCTTTGAGAATATAACTATTATGTCTTTATCTTCATACACCATGTTAAGGCCAATATCCCCGTGGTCGTTTCTTTTGGGTAGGCTATCTAATGAGTAACCCGCTTTTTCAATAAATATATTAGCGATCTCTATCCCTTTCTTCTTAAAAATAACCTTATTCTTATAACTTATGGTATAATTATCACTCTCTCTATCATACTCCTCTGAAACATCCCTATCATAAAGAAAACATATAACAAACTTAGAGCGTCCATTTATATCAACAACATTCATATTATTATACATGCCAATAATAATATTTTCGTCATATACCGCAGTAGCTCCAAGATTTGATAATAGCCTCATTATTTTTGATTTCGGAATATTATATACCATGCTATCTTTATTATATTTATCCTCATGTATATATCGCAGAGAGGAGATTAACTCCTGTAGTTCTTCGCTGTTTAGCTGTGAAAAGAGATTCATATTATCTATACCATCACTTGATAAATGCCCAATATGTGGTTTTATATTCTTTAGGTGCGCCCTATACGCTATATCCATTGCTGAAATATATGGAATATAGGTCATTAAACCTCCCACAAACGCTATCACAAAAAAAAGATAATAGAATTTTGTTGTAACTCTTATAAAGCTATATAGCACCCATAGCGTCATAATAGCACCAAAGACAACGAGATAGACGCGTGCTTCTGTGAGATTATACTCCGCTATTCTCTGAATAACACTAAACCAAAATAGTGCTATTGGTGGAATTAGAAGGTAGTTAATACGGTTGTAGATTTTTTGTAGGAAATTTACCTTTATACCTGTAACCACAAAGCTCGCTTTTATAAAATATACCATTATCACCAATACAAAAACCATGACTGCGATACTTGCGCGAGGGAGCTCTCCTGATATCAATATAGTTATTGTATATATGTTTAGAAGTATAGAGTATAGTAGTGTACCTGGAGCAAATACATAGTTAACAACAAACGAAAGTAGTCTATACTTGCTCTTTTTTCCATGAATAAACTTTTCATAAACATTATAGAAGAAAATAACAGGAAAGAGTAGTAAATAGTTAAACATTGCGGAATACTCATATAGATCACTACCTATATTAAATAACATGTCCATTGATGCTATAATAGCACACATAACACCAAACGACACAAGTGCCACAATCACACCATTCATAATTGACTCAACATAGCCAATGACACCATACATAAATTTATAGTTATCTTTCTGCTTCTGAGATAATATTATTAATGAAAGAAGTATAATAAAAACCGTAAGTGTTGGCTCACCAAATACTCCAAAGGCATATATTAACATCATCGATGGAGGTAGTATGAAGGCTAATAGTGCCATACCTCCGACTATGTAGTAGATATAGCTGAACCGTTTAGCATGAGTTAGAATATTAATAAAATATACAAAAGCTATGAATATAGGATAGGCGGTAATGGTTGAATAATCATTAAAAAATTCCTTATACTCCATGATATGTTTTATGAACTCTATAATAAAGGCTATAAAACAAAGTGCAAATTCACATGGGAATAGTTTGAATATTTTGGAAGATGATCTTATCATCGCTTTTACGGCATCAAATTGTTTCATGATTTTATAATTAAATGTTATCTACAATACCACTATCATCTTCAACATCTTTCTCATCCTCTAAATATTTGTCAAACCAGCCTGATTCATGATGAAGGTATAAACATATGCAAAGATAGCGTATTAGTTTCAGTATTACAAACATATTTTGAAAAATGGCAATGAAGCCTACATACTCTATGTAATGCTCGAAGAAATGTTAATATGAAATATAAATACAATTTTAACAATTAAAAAAAATTATATACTTTTGCATCATATTATTAATAACACAATATGAAAGCAATATATCCAGGTAGTTTCGACCCATTTACATTGGGACATAAAGCAATGGTTGACAAGGCATTAAAAATGTTTGACACCGTTATTATTGCAATAGGTATAAATGAAAAGAAAAATTATATACTGCCACTCGAGAAACGATTAGAGATGATTAATAGGTTATATAAAGACAACGGCAAGGTTGAGGTGGTTGCATACCATGGTCTTACAGTTGATTTTTGCAATAAAAATAACGTTGGTGTAATCATTCGTGGAGTGCGTAATTTTCTGGATTTTGAATATGAACGCTCTATATCTAATATAAATCACACGTTATCAAGCGATATAGAGACACTACTCATTATGACGCCACCCGAACTTAGTGATATAAGCTCGTCTATGGTGCGCGAGTTGCTATTTCATGGAAGAATGCCTTATGAGTTTCTTCCGAAGGAGTTTACTGAAGAGGATTTCGGGTTTTAGAAGGGCAATTCAAAAAAGAGAGTAAAAGGATACGAAAAACACACCAAACTTCACATTTACCCCTTTACCCTTTTACCCCTTTTTTATAAGGGGAGTTCTAAAAACTGCTTTTATGTGATGCGCTTTGATGGTTTAGGATTTTTGTGATTTGAAAAATCAGCCTTTAGTGGTTCTAAAGGTCGATTTTATAAACCCGCAAAAATACAAATCAGCGAAGATGCAGCGCGTGAAATGAGTTTTTAGAAGTTCCCTTAATTCTATTATAACTCTTTTACGATATTCACAAATTCACTCCTATAACCATTAGGGTCGTATGTTATTGCCTCTTCTGCTAACTCAATAACTAATGATTTTGATGCATCACCTTTAAATTCTGAATCTTTAAGTAAAAGCCCGTACATCGCAATAGCTGCAGCAAATTTCTGATTATCTGATAGTGTAGCTGATTGTATAGCACCATGCCCTACAATAATAGGTAGATTTATCTCCTTATTACTATCGTTATCTACCTCTTTGTATTTGACAACAATGTTGGCAAATTGCTCCTGTGAGTCACCCTCTTTAGGTATTATCTCATAAAGAGCTGTTATTGTTTGTCCAACACCTATCTCACCAGCATCTTTCTGTGTGTCTTCAAACTCCTCTTCGCTCATTACTCGGTTTTCATACCCTATGAGTCGATATTTCTCTACATGATCCGTTGTAAAGCTAACTTGTACCTTAGTATCTTTGGCTATAGGATATAATTTATTTAACTCATCTACAAATACCTTTTTTATTTGTTTAACATTATCAATATACTCATAGTTCCCATTTCCGTGATTCACTACTTGTTCCATCATTGAGTCGTTTAGGTTACCTCTTCCGAAACCTAGCACTGTTAGATAGATACCGCTATCAAGATATGATTCTATTATCTCAACGAGGGCTTCATTGTCTGTTACTCCCACATTAAAATCTCCATCTGTTGCCAATATTACACGATTATTTCCCCCTTTAACATAGTAATCTTTTGCTGTCTTATATGCCATCTGAATAGCATTTCCACCATCGGTATAGCCACTTGCCGTGAGTTTTGATATTACATTTTTTATCTGCTCTTTATCTTTTCCTAAGGTTGGTTCAAGAGCCATACTAACACTTCCCGAATAGGTTATAATGGTCACTCTATCATCATCACGAAGATTATCTGCCATTATGCTAAATCCTTGTTTAGCTAACTCTATCTTATCCTCTGAAGCCATAGAACCCGATACATCAATAAGGAAGACGTAGTTAGAGGGTGGAAGTTGGCTTGTTGGTATTGTTTTTCCTTTAATGCCTATACGCATAAGATAGTTTTTATTATTCCATGGTGCCTTTGTTATTTCAGCACTAACAGATATTTTATCATCATTGAGAGGTTCGGGGTAGTCGAATGTAAAATAATTTAGATATTCCTCTATTCTAACAGCGGCTGATGGTACTGGAATATTACTATTGACATATCCTCTCATTATGGAGTATGATGCTCCGTCGGCATCTACGGAAAACGATGAAATAGGGGTTGTTTCTGTAGATATAAAGTTATTCTCACCATATTCAGTGAATTTATCTCCATTTTCGTCTGTTGAAGTGTTGGGATAGATGCCATCATAGTAAAAATTGTCAGGTGATGAGCAACTTGACGCAAAAAGCATCATTGTCAAAAATGTTGTAAAGAAAATTTTCATAATAGTAATGTTTTATTGATTGTTAATATATAGATGTTTTAATATGTGAAAATGTTGCGTTGATTTTTTTGAAACTAAGAAATATATTCATATCTTTGTAAAAAGATAACAGTAAACCTATTTTATATTAATTTAAAACAAAGTATTATGAAAACATTATTCAAAAGTTTATTAGTGGCTGCTTTTGCGGTAATTGCCACAGTTGCATCTACTGAAAGCTATGCACAACATCAAAAAAATAGTATGTCTCCGGCTGAATATGCGAAAGCAACAGCTAAAAAGATGGATAACATGGTGGATTTGAGCGATAAGCAACAAAAAAAGGTTGAAAATATCGTAAAAGATTATGCTAAAGTATTAGTCTCTATAAGAGAAAATAAAAAACTGTCTAATGACATGCGTCGTGATAATATGCGTGATGCTGGGGCACAGTTAAATAAATCACTAAAGAAGGTACTTACCGCAGATCAGTTTAAAAAATATACTGATGCATCAGCCAAAGGTTGTGGATGTAAAAGTAAAAAAGGAGGATGTTGTGGCGATAAGGCAACAAAAGGTAGTAGCTGTTGCAAAGACAAATCTACGTCGGAGGGTTGCTGCAAAGATAAGGCAGCAAAAGGTAGTAGCTGTTGTAAATAGTGATAGTTTTTTAAAAGCGAAAGAGGCCGTCTTGAATTATTTCGAGGCGGTCTTTTTTTTACATGCTCGGCACCGAACCACTTGCCTGAATGACCGCTTGCCGACGTGAGGTATTATAATATCTCTATTGGTATAAATTTTGATTTACTCACATAAATAGTGAATTTTTATAATTAAAACATTAATCAAATGAAAAAGGTTATTTTATTATTGGTGGGTAGTATATTATTTCTGACTCCACAGGTCGAATCTTACGCCAGAGGGCAAAAAGTAAAGAAGGATATAA
>CAYIZU010000006.1:17342-23917 GCA_964367795.1 uncultured Rikenellaceae bacterium
TAAGGGTATCCCTTACCCCGCAGATGTTATCCCTTACAGAAGTTAACGGTATGGTTAACATCTCATTTTTAATCAACGTTCCTAAAAAGTATGTTGAAGGTACTCATCAGTATCTTTTTACACCTGTATTAACAGATTTTAATAATACTCTTCCGTTGACGAGTGTTGTTATTGACGGTAAGAAGTATGCTAAGATGGTTGCCAAGGGCGGTCATAGTAAGTATATGAGTAACAAGATGGAGATGTCAGACTATATGGATAATGCTATACAGCTTTTGGGGACAAAAAATGAGAGAGTGATAAAATATGAACTTACCATTCCTTATGAGCAGTGGATGGAGAATGCAAATCTTATTATCATTGAAAGATTTAACTCTCGTAACAATACAGTGCTTATTGCGGAAGATGTATATGCTAAAGGAATAAAGCAAACCTCTCCTAAAGTGGTGCTTAAACCGGTTATTGTTAAAAAAGAGATTGAAGGAGATATAAAGATAAACTTCCCGATTGGTAGTAGTAAGATAGATATGAAATTAGATGATAACCTAAGTGAGTTACAAGCGCTGCATAAAGTGTTATGGGATATCATGTCTAATAAGGATAATGTTATTGATAGTGTTGTTATCATAGCGAGTAGCTCTCCAGATGGTAGTAATGCACAAAATGAGATCCTTGCGACAGCTCCCGCAATGAGTATTAAACACTATCTTATAAAGAATAAAGAACTATCGCCAGAGATGAAAGAGAAGGTAAAGGTTCATGCTATAGCTGAGAATTGGAAAGGATTAAAAGAGCTCGTTCGTGCCTCGGATATCTCTAATAAAGAACAAGTTATGAAAACATTATCAATATCAAATCTTGATAAACGTGAGCAAGCTATGATGTGGTTACCTCAATATGGATACATTAAAAAATATCTTCTTCCACAACTTCGATTTGTCAAATATAGGATATGTTATCATAATATGACTATGGAAGAGGTTCCAGTGGTTATTATCCCCAAGGAGCGAATGACTCCTCAACAAATGCAAAACCAAATGAACAGTGTGAATCACAGCGAGCATCATCATCGTCACGGCAAAGACCGTATGGTGATTAAGGATAAGATGAAGCGAGGCAGAGAAAAAAAGGAGTATAAGAATAAGATGGACCCTCGTTACATAAGATATAATAGATAGATCTCATATTATGACGCGCTTCGCGCCACTCACCGGTCTGGAAGACCGCCCGCCGGCGTGAGGCAAAAAAAGAAATTGTCTCAAAAACATTTTTGTCACTTCCTGAATCGCATAAATACTCACGTACATAAGTACGCTCCGTTTTATACTCATCACGAAGCACCAAAACTGAATTTTGATACAAATTTCTAATAAAAAAGACCGCCTCGAAATAATTCGGGACGGCCTCTTTTTTAAATACCCTCTACTTTAGTAACTCCTTAACGGCAGCCTCTAACTGCTTATCTTGTCCATTGACTAAAGACTTAGTGTCATTTTCAACCTTGATATCTGGCTCAAGTTGCATATTTTCAAGATATTGACCGTCTACTGTTTTATATCCTACAACCGGAATACCAAAGAATAGAGTGTTATCTTGAAGTAACTCCCAGTTTACACTTGTCATTGTTCCCGGCACCGGCATACCAACAATCTTACCCATTTTCTTATACCTATATACCCATGGAGTGCCATGCGCATTTGAATAGTTAGCCTCGTTTACAAGCATAATAGATGGTTTATTCCATCTGCGCGACGGCATATCGCAAGCCTCTCTATCACGTATCACCTGTGTTAGATATTTCTCTCCACTGAAGAATATCTCTATATCTTCGTGCATACGTCCACCTCCATTATTACGAGTATCAATGATAATTGCATCGCAGTGGTTATATTTTCCAAGTGCATCAGAGTATACCCTACGGAAGTGTTCATCGCTCATACTTTTAATATGCACATAACCCAACTTCCCACCAGATAGACGCTCCACCTCGTTAGCTTGCCACTTAACCCACCTATTGTACAGTAGTTCGTTAAGTTTACCCTTAGAGATAGGTTTTATTATCTCGTCCCACTCTTTACCATCGGCTCCCTTTAATGTAACAAGAATACGCTTCCCACTCTTACTTTTCAGAAGAGGGTAGTAGTCGCCCCCCTTTTCTATCTTAATACCATCAATCATTGTTATTACATCCCCTTTTTTTGCATTAGATTTAGCATTATCAAAAGGACCTCCAGCAATCACCTCTTCAATCATTAATCCATCTTTATTATATTCTTGATTAAAGAAAAGGGCAAGTTCCGCTATATTTTCAGCATTAGGCATTGATACACGATATGATGAACCAGTGTGCGATACATTAAGTTCTCCAAGCATCTCGCTTAGTAGTTCCGCAAAGTCGTAGTTATTATTAATATGCGGTAGCATAGGTTCGTAGGCATCTCTCATGCCGCTCCAGTTAACACCGTGCAAATCCTTCACATAGAAACGTTTTAACTCTTGGGTATATACATGATTAAACATATATTCGCGCTCTGCCACTCTGTCAAGTTCCATAATAGCATTGAATGGTATGGTTGTTTTATTTCCACCTTTAGATGAGAATTTCGCCATAGAGTTATTACTCACCAAGAAAATATTATTACCTTTTGCATCCATATCAAAGCTTCCACTACTCTTAGGGTATAGCATCTTCATTGCTCTTGTGCGAAGGTTCATTTCATACACATCTTTCGCCATTCCAAAAAATATCTTATCGCCAGCTTTGTTGATAATCATATCCCCTAAAGATGCCGAAAAAGGTGTTATTCTAACAACTCTATCACGTATGGTGGCAAGCTCGTATTTTGGTTCACTTTTCTTCTTTTCATCTGTTGTTATTTTCTTTTTATCGCTCTTCTTACTCTTTGCAGCAGCTGCTTTTTCGCGCTTCTCTTTAAGAGTGTTGAAGTGTTTCTCTTCCGCCTTCATAAGGTCGTATTCTTTTTTCGATAGGATGAACTTATCATAAGCATCCTGTGTAAGGAAAGCCATCATTATATCAAATTGAGAACCCCACGATGCATGATTACGCATACCATAGTACTCCGTTTGGAAAGCTAAAGCCTCGCTATCAGGTGTCCAACAAAGTCCCCCACTCATATAGCCACTCTCTGTGATATTGGTTATATCTCCGCCATCTGCGCTAACTACACCTATATCACCATATGGATCGTGTTGATTAGCTATATATACAAGAGCAAACATCTTTCCATTTGGAGACCAACTGTAATCAAAACCGCGTGTATTATTAGAGTAATGATAGCTACCGTCTGTTACCATACGACTTTTTTTGCTCTTTATATTATAAACCATCAATTTATTTCTATCTTCGATGTATGCTATCTCTGTACCATCGGGAGAGAAAGTTGGTTTGAATCTATCAATTTTAGACTTAGGGAATAGAGGTTTCTCCTCCACAATAGTAGCATTTGCGAAATCAATATCTGTCTCCCTTTGTATTGTTGCTTGGTATATATTCCACGCTCCATCACGATCAGAGGCATAGACTAAAGTTCTACCATCAGCGGAAAAGGATACGCTATTTTCTGCCTCTGCGGTATTTGTTATGCGCTTTGTATTTCCATACTCAACGGAGGTAACATAAACCTCTCCGCGTATAACGTAGGCAATTTGTGAGCCATCCTGCGATGCATCGTATGATGATATACCTGCTCGCATAGGAACGCTGCTAATTTGCACTGTTGGAACATCATTAACAATATTTACATCCACCTTCTTAGGCTTACTACCCACCTGTTGAGTGTAAATCTCTCCATGATAGCCATAGCATAACAGATCACTATTAGAGATAGTCAAGAAACGCACTGGATGGGTCTTAAAACTTGTTACACGCTTAGCCATTGATGGCGACGATAGGTTTAGAGAGAAAACATTGAATGTATCCTCATTATATTCACTTAAGTAGTAAACCGTTTGATTGTCAGCAGCGAAAACAGGATCTCTATCCTCCCCTTTATTCCTTGTAAGACGTCTATATTCGTTAGTTTTAGTGTTGTATATTGATATATCTCGTGCCACCGATGAGGTATGATGCTTACGCCATTTATTTTCGCCCCCTTTGACCTCTTCATACAGTACCAATTCACCATTACGTGATATTTGTGTGCGATTAGAAGGAGCAGCAGTAACAAGCTTTTCACGACCTCCGTCGACGCTTATTTTATATGTGCGTTGGTATACTGGCGAAGGAAACCTCACATCCGATGCTATATTATTACGCGACGAGGTGTAAATTATCTCTTTCCCGTTAGGTGTAAAGGATGTTGGCGTCTCGGAGTAGTTATCAGTTGTTACACGCTTAGCCTCACCGCCGGCAGATGGCATAATAAAAATGTCATTACTACCGTGACGGTCACTTGTAAAGGCTAACTTACTACCATCTGGCGACCATACAGGATTTGATTCATAGGATGTTGCTGTTGTCAATCGCACGGCATCTCCTCCAGTGCTATTAACTACATATATATCACCTTTATAAGCAAAGGCAATCTTATCCCCTTTGGGAGATATTGCTGGATACCTCATCCATAGAGGATTTGCCGCTACAGATACCACCGATAACAGCGCAATTGTAAATGATAAAATCAATCTCTTCATATTATTTTTAGTTTTATATTAAGAAGTGTTCTAAATCTTCGCCAGCCTTTTTTTAGGGTCGACTAAATAACGTAAAAAATCATTTTTTTGGTGTGTAATAATAGAAATTATTACTGTTAAAACATTAACATAAAAATATTCTCTTTTTTGCATACAACTTTGCAGAATAAATTTTACCTTTGTGCTTTAATTAAATAAATTGATAGATGGAACTAATTAATCAAATTAAGGCGAAAGCAAAGGAGAATCTTCAGAGAATAGTACTTCCTGAGGCTGAAGAGGAGCGCACGTTAAAAGCAGCGGGCGAGATAGCAAGAGAAGGATTAGCAGATTTAATTCTTTTAGGTAATCCAGAAGTTATAGCGGCACGCGCTGCGGAGTGGGGTGTTGATAATCTTGAAAAGATGACAATAATCGACCCTGCAAATAATCCAAATAAAGATAAATATGTAGATTTAATGCTACAAATACGTGGTAGTAAAGGATTAACAAAAGAGCAAGCAGAGAAGTTAATATTAGATCCTCTTTATCTTTCGGTTTTAATTATCAAAGCTGGAGATGCCGATGGTGAGGTTGCTGGTGCTAACAATGCTACTGGCGATGTGTTACGTCCTGCATTCCAATATGTTAAAACTAAGCCAGGTATATCTGTTGTGTCGGGAGCATTTATTATGAATGTCCCAACGGAGTTTGGGGATAATGGAGTTATGGTATTTGCTGATTGTGCAGTGCATCCTAACCCAACGGCTGCTGAATTGGCGCAAATCGCGGTAGCAACAGGTCACACAACACGTGCGATAGTGGGTATTGAGCCACGTATTGCTATGCTTAGCTTCTCAACAAAGGGCTCTGCTAAGCATGAAATGGTTGATAAAGTTGTTGAGGCAACACGTATGGCTAAAGAGTTAGATTCAACACTTCTTATTGAGGGAGAGTTACAGGCGGATGCAGCTATTATTCCATCAATAGGAGAGAAGAAGGCTCCGGGTAGTAAGATAGCAGGACACGCTAATGTACTTGTTTTCCCTACTCTTGAAGTTGGTAATATAGCATACAAGTTAGTGCAACGTATGGCAGGTGCTGATGCAGTTGGTCCAATACTTCAAGGTATGGCGGCTCCTATTAACGACCTATCACGCGGATGCTCTATAGAGGATATAGTAAGCCTTGTTGCTATTACGGCTGTTCAGTGTCAAGGAGAGAAGAAATAGTATTACCAAATTCTTAAATAAATTATAAATAAAATGACAATTTTAGTATTAAATTGCGGTAGCTCGTCGATTAAGTATCAAGTAATCAGAATGAGCGATGAGGGTCACGAGCTATTAGCAAAAGGTGGCGTTGAGCGTATTGGTCTTGCAGAGGGTATATTAACTCACAAGCCATCAGGTAAGGATAAGTATGAGGTTTTCCCTCCAATACCTGATCATACAGTGGGTATTAACCTTATCATTGAGGCAATAACAAGCGCAGAGCATGGTGTGGTGGCACTTGAGGAGATTAATGCTGTGGGGCATCGTGTGGCTCATGGTGGAGAGTTCTTCACTGAAAGTGTTGTTATTAATGATGATGTAAAAGCTAAGATTGAGCAGTTATTTGAGCTTGCTCCACTTCACAACCCTGCACACATGAAAGGAATTCTTGCTATTGATGCACTTCTTCCTAATGTTAAGCAGACTGCTGTGTTTGATACATCGTTCCATCAAACAATACCACAAGAGAACTACACATATGCGTTACCTTATAGCTACTATGAGGATATGAAAGTACGTAAATATGGTTTCCATGGTACTTCTCATAAGTATGTAGCAGAGAAATCGGCTGAGTTTGCAGGTGTGGATATTAATAATTCAAAGATTATCACTTGCCATATTGGTAATGGAGCATCAATAACAGCTATTGTTAATGGTAAGTCGTTC
>CAYIZU010000007.1:0-6542 GCA_964367795.1 uncultured Rikenellaceae bacterium
GCTGGCGAAGATTTTTGGTTTTGGCTGAGAGCATTTGGGTTTTATCTCGCTTTAGTGTAGCGGGTTTACTCCGAAGTGAGATAGAGACCAAAAGCGCCAGCCAAAAGCGGAAATATTGCCAGACTTTAGCTATAAAACTGAAAAAGCTGGTAGAAAACAAAAGTCACCCCAAAGACTAAATCTGTAAGTATCAGTTCGGTGAAACTTTTTTAAGGGGCGACTATTTAGCAGATAAAAAAACTATTAAGTCGTGGAGGCTAAATTACATTATCCTCCAACAAAGCATCATACCTAAGAATAGAGCACCATATAAAATTGATATAAGATATAGCGCGCAGTTCTTGGGGTCGGTGAATTTACGATTATTTATCCTTGAAACAATCCTGAAACTGAGCCATATTCCGACCATTATAGCGCACATTGTAATTATGGTAATAATGATATTAATCCACTCGGGTAGTATTGCAATGGAGATATTTCCATCTAATATCTTTTGAGCGACATTCATTCCATTTATATCTGAAGGCAAGTAGTTATAATAATCAAATCTGCTTGATGATTTCAAAAGCGCCTTAGTAAAGTGTGCTGCCGCTACAATAGGAATAAAACTCAATGAATAGTGAGTCAAATATTCCTTTATTTTTAGCGTTGAGCCCATTATTTTGACAATGAAATATGGCACAAGCCAAAATAATAAAGGAAGAAAAAGAAATATTACAATGCCGTGCAGAACGCTATTTATTCGACCGTTTACAAAACCCAATGGCTCAATTGCAAATGCTGATATTGAGTTTAAAATACCCTTTGTTGTACTCCACTCGGTCCACACTTCCGAAATTACAAAGCCCGATACCATAATCAAAAATGCTACCTCTGCCCATGATAAAGTTTTACCCGAAAGCAGCTCTGCAGCAAACGGCACACGTTGATAAGATGGGTTTGGTCTTTCGATAGACGAACTTTTATTCTGAAATTTAGAGCAACTACGAACACAACCTCCACATAATATGCAGTTAGAGTTACTATCTATCTTTGCAGGATATAATCCAACACCGCAGCTCTTTGCGTTTATATTGTATGTGTAGTGTTTGTCAATGCACGACTTGTCTTTACAATCGGCACAGGTTGAAGGCTTTTTTGTTCGGAGCCCAAATAGCGATAATTTCGAGTAGAGCCCCAACAAAAGACCAATAGGACATACATACTTGCAGAATGTGTTTTTTTTATATAGTAACCCCACAAAGACAGAAACTATAGCTATTGAGAGCATATATATAGCCATATAAGTTGGATTTCGATGAATTGCATATGCCTGAATACCTACGAGTAGTACAATGGTATAGAATACTACTATCACCCATTTCGATGCGACGAACTTATTTGGCTTAAGTTTTAATCCAATCTTAGCACAGAGGGTGGTAACTAATTCCATAGGGCACACCATGCACCACACTCGGCCAAAAAATATAGCTCCAACAATAATCAGTGGCCACCACAGAGACCAAACAATCAAATTTCCCAAGTTGGTATTACGAAGTTGAATCAGAAAATTATTATCCGACGATGTTGCCGAAAATCCACTCCAAAGTAGTACAGCAAATGCTATGAGCGACAGTACTTTTATGATTATTATCGCGCATTTTTGTTTTAAAATTCTATTAACCATAACAATAATTATTATATTATACCTCCAATTAGTGCCATCGATATTACTATAAGCATTATTGCTACGAGTAATTGCAGCTTGTCATAAGTCACTTTCTTTAGAAGTTTTTTACCCAAGTATGCTCCAACAATGGCGCTTATGGTTGCACCGAGCATCACTACAATATTATTAGTTAAATCAATCTTTTCAATTTGAGAAAAATAGACCGATAAACGACTAAAGTCTACTAATATAGCAATCACAACCCCCGAGGCGATATATGCCTCTTTGGTGAGTCCACTGCGTATCAGAAATGCGCTACGCAAAGCCCCTTGAATGCCCGAAAGCCCACCAAAAAAACCACTCAATATTCCTCCTATTATTAGTTTATCACTCCCAAACTGTATGCTTTTTAGACGCGGTATTACCTCCATTAACGAGAAGAGTATTAAAACAATACCAACAACAACCTTAATTACCGTAACATCAAAGCTATTATCCGATACCATGTAGCTAAAAAGGATTGGAGCGTCGGATAGTTGCATCAGTAACCACGCTCCAGCAAAAGACGCAAGCAAGGCGGGCAAACCGAAACGCAATAGTGTTGCCTTATCAGCACTACGGCCAACAAGTACAACTTTAAAGATATTATTTGCAAAATGAGCAACACCAGTCATAGCAATTGCTGCCTCCAACGGAAAGAAGAGGGTAAAGACGGGCATTAGAATTGTCCCAAGCCCAAAGCCTGAGAAGAATGTTAATAGCGATGCAACGAGTGCTACGATTGAAATTACTATAACGTCCATATTTTCTATACTTTGATTTATAGCGCAAAGATAGGGTCTTTAGATGAGGTAAACGAGGTAGTAATAACTGAAAAAATGGTATTATTGAAAATATTTTAGACGAAATTGTTTTGGAGTAATCTTTTCGTATCGCTTAAAATACTTTACGAAGTTAGATACATCCTCAAAACCAAGCGTTTCGGCAATTTCAAAGATGGTGTTGTCGCTATGCAGGATATAGCGTTTAGCCTCTAATATTAATTGTGTTACGACTATTTCACTTGCACTTTTCCCACTATACTTACGACATAGTGCATTCAAGTTCTGTGGTGTCGTATTAAGCGCCGAGGCATATTCATTAACTTTATGACTTTTTCGAACATCATTTGAGACTAAAGTGATAAAATCTTCGTATATTTTCGAAGTGGCAACGCGAGGTTTTTGGTTGGCTATCTTAGATAGCGATAGTAGCTTTGCAAATAGAGCTGTGAGTAATCCATGGATGATAATTGTAGAGTAGTCATTACACTCTTTATAAGCCAAATACATATCTTCAAGGATAGCAATAAAAGAGTCTTTGTTATTCAGTGATAGTTGTGTGATAGATTTAAGTTCCGCGAGTAGGTGCAAGGAATTAGATTCGCTGATTTTATCAAACTCTTCCTCTTTGAGTAATATCACAAAGCCTTTGGGAATTGCTGTAAATTGCCAACAGTGTAATTGCCCTGCTGAGAGCATATAGAACTCGGGAGCAGATATCGTATGTGTTACAGTATCAATAGTATGAAATCCCTCACCCTCCATTATGAATATAAGTTCATAATAACCACTGTGTTTGTGTGGTTTTGTGCGTTTAATAACCTCCTTAAATCGTGAAATTTTAAAGGTCATATCGCTTTCCAATTTGCTCTTGTTATCTATTGCCATACATTATTATTTTTGCCCATTAGGTATCATCTATTATTTTCCAAAAGGTTAAGGTGTATAGATCTATTCGCATAGCAGTAAATACACCCATTCGAGCAGCTATTATAACTGCCAATATCAACGCTTTTGATACAATCACATTCAAATCGTTGTCCTCTATCTTTTCGTGCGGGTATTGGGCGAAGAAGTATTTTTTCGATTATTGATTTGTCTATACAACTCCCTTTTTTGATGCCAAAACGCGATAGGTCGTAGTTTTCGGAGCAGGTTGTAAGTTCCAAGCCCACCGAAAGAGCTATCTTAGAGAAAACATCTACGATTTTGTATATTTCCTTCTCATTAATAGTTCTTATCTTCTCGGCACATCGTTTGGTAACAAAATTATACATGTCAACAAAGCTAATAACACACCTATTTGTATAGGGTGAGAGTTCGGAAGCAAAATGCTCAAATGCCTCGATATGGTATTCGATGGAGTAGTTGTTATTGAGTATTATAGGGTCGTATCGCCATATAACTCTATCCTTGCTGATGGTGCGACTAAGTTCTTTAAAAATCTCTATTAAGTCTATTTTTGATGGTAAGTTTCGCTCAATATCATTGCCGTATGGCGTGAGTGTAAATTGAAAATAATATGAAAATCCTCTATCATCTAATTCCCGAATGTTTGTAAACATAGGTTTTGGATTCTTGCTCCAAAACACGATGCAATCCACATCTTCCGGGCGAAGTGAAATAACTCTTTGCTGTTTGGGGTTACGTGGATTTGATACTGTCGTAAAACCTTCTCGGACCCTATCCATAAACCATTCGCTATATATCGAGGGTATATCCGTTCTTCTACTTGCACTGATTATCATCTTTCCATACTTTATATTCACTCGGCATGCAGTGCGCGCAGGGGCGATAACCTGCACTACTGGCGACTTGTTCATCGGCAAAGAATACTCGGTGTATTACATATTGCCCCTTAGCAATATAGCGTAACGCGGTAGCACAATCAAGGAGGCCATATATTCGGTTTCCTCTATGGCCGCCCAATGTACCTTTTGTATCGCTTAGATACTCCGTACCGTTACTCCCAATTAACCTATATTGTTTCATTCTGTACTATTTTAGATACTCGTTTGAATCTGCTGGGGCTTGCACCCTATCCGTTAATGAGTAATCTCGTATAATCTTAACTATTTTGATGTTATATTTTTCAAATAGCGTATCGTGTCCTCGTTTTTGCCCCTTACGGTGTTGTTGATTATTGCGCCACATAGAGAGTGCCTCTTCGCTCTCCCATACGTTTATACTAAGCAGTTTCCCCTCTTCTGAAAGACTCTCGTATCTCTCACCCGATATAAATCCCTTTGCTTTATTTAGCTCCTCACTAAGCTCTGCCGCTATCTTAAGATACTCCGCCTTGCCCTCCTTAGTGGGTTTAACCTCAAAGAGAACTATCACTTGCGAGTTCTCTTTATATTTTACATCTGTCACCTGCTCATTTACGGTTCTCTCTTGCGCTTTAGTCATCATAATGGTTATTATTAGTGTGTAATGGTTATCTACTTGCCCTTCTTGAGTTTCAGTGCCGGATCGGTAAGTTCTGGTATTGCACCACCGGCTACAGCCCAAAAATAGAGGCTCGCGACAGTGGCATAAGGTGAGAATTTGCGATGATATTTCGCAAACAGTTCTTTTGTGATTTTACGATGGCGGAAAATCATGCGCATACCACGTTGGATTGCCAAATCTCCATAGCTCATTACGTTTGGGCGTTGCATCGAGAAGGTCATCATCATCTCGGCAGTCCATATGCCTATGCCATTGAGTTTCGATAATTCTCTGCACACCTCCTCATCGCTCATATCATAGAGTGCCGATATACTAAACTCTCCGCTCTCTATTTTCTGTGATACATTCTGCATATACTCCACTTTTCTGAAGCTCAAGCCGTAGCTTTGCAGATGTTCAGGTGTTTGAGAACAGATACTTCTTGGAGTAATTTCTCCCAAGCCCTCCACCATTCTAAGCCATATCGTAGCGTGTGCCTTGGTCGAAATCTGCTGCCCAATTATCGAATGGATTAGCGAACCAAACAAATCGGGATTTACCTCACGATTGATATGCCCAATCTTTTCAATTACCTCTGCCAAACGTTTATCCTTACCACTAATGAACTCTTTTTCTACTTCAGAATATTTAAAAAAATGTCTATCCATTATCTATTTGCTATTTCCCATCCTATTATTGATCTCTTTCGCTCACTTCTCCAGTGGTACTCTCCCACAATACCCTCACGTCTAATTACTCTGTGACAAGGGATTATAAGCCCCACGGGGTTCTTTGCAACAGCAGATGCAACTGCTCTTACGGCACTCGACATCTCAACTATTTGCGCAAGTTGCGAGTAGCTCGTTACATTACCACTTGGTATAGTGAGTAACGCACGCCATACCTTTATCTGAAAAGGAGTGCCCTTCAAAAGTAGTTTCACCTCACCATCCTTATTGCCAAAGATATGCTTTGCTACCTCTTGAACAGCGCTACTGTTGTGGATAAATATTGCATGTGTCCACTTATCCCTCAGGCTTTGGAGTACCGCTTTAAAATCATCGTCCACGAACTCAAATGAGCATATTCCACGTTTAGTTATTGCAATAAAAGCCTCGCCAAAGGGTGTTCCCACTGAGCCGTAGTTGATTTCCAAATTTCTGCCCTGTTTTTTATACTCACCAGGGGTCATCGCCTCGATTTTTACCATTAAGTCGTAAGCTCTCGACTGCGCCGATAGCCCAACATTCTCGCTCGCTGTGATAAGGTTGTCGGTTTTTATAAGTTCCTCCTTTAAAGCCTCTACTGTGAGATGTTCGATAAACTGCTTGGGTGTTACACCTGCCCACTCGGTAAAGATGCGCTGAAAGTGAAATTTACTCATACCCACATACTGAGCAATCTCCTCCAAAGATGGCTGCTCTTTGTAGTTCTGCGAAAGATACTTAATCGCCTTTTCTATTCTGCTATAATTAATATTACTCTCCATAAACAACTAATAATATGCAAAGATAATCATAAATAAGGAAATAGAACAACCCGAAAGTTGCTAAGTTAATAAAAAAATCCACCATGATATTCTGAAAAATAATATCATAGTGGATTTTAATATTTTAAGCAGTATGATTAGAAATCTACCTTCT
>CAYIZU010000007.1:6552-9436 GCA_964367795.1 uncultured Rikenellaceae bacterium
TAACAAGCATTGAATACTTTCTCAAGTTCATCTTGTGTTGGTACACGAGGATTAAAGCTTGTGCAAGGGTCAGCCATAGCATTTGCTGCCATTTCTTTAACGTTTGCGTTCCATTCCTCTTGCGATACACCCCATTCTTTAAGCGAACCAGCAATATTTACGTCCGAGCGTAGTTTTTCGATTGCTTGTGCAAAATCCTCAGCCGTAGTTCCATCAACTAATTTAGCAAGATCTGTGTACCTATCTGTTGCTGTTGAATTGAAACGAATAACATTTCCTAAAACAATAGCGTTAGCGCATCCGTGAGGAACGTGGAAGCGACCCCCTATCTGATGAGCCAATGAGTGAGCGATTCCTAACCAAACATTTGTAAAGGCATATCCACCAAGGCATGAAGCGTCGTGCATATTTTGGCGTGCTGCACCATTCTCAGGCTCGTTATAAGCAGTTTTAAGATTTGCAAAAATCAATTCAATACCACCCTTAGCCATTGCATCGGCGTAGTTGCTATCCACATTCGACACGTAAGCCTCCACGCAGTGCGTCATCGCATCAAGACCGGTGTTAGCAGTAACCTCTTTTGGCATTGATTTACATAATTCGCCATCAACAATAGACAAATCTGGCAATAATTCGAACGATACCAATGGATATTTAACACCCTTATCTGTATCTGTGATAACAGCCAGTGCAGTTATCTCTGTTCCTGTACCACTTGTTGCAGGTATAGCCACAAAGCGAGCTTTTTTGCGTAATGGAGGAATACCACACACTTTCACCATCTGCTCAAACTCAAGCTCTGGGTGCTCGTAGATAGCCCACATAGCTTTTGCAGCATCGATAGCAGAGCAACCGCCCAAGCCAATAACCCAGTCAGGTTGGAACTCCTCGAATGCCGCAGCACCACGACGCACAGTGTTGATTGATGGATCAGCCTCTACACCAGAGAAAACAGTATGCTCAATATTGATTTCATCAAGGATAGCCTCAACACGAGCCAACGTACCGTTTTCTTTTACAGATTTACCACCTATTACGATAATTGCTTTTTTGCCAGAGATATTTTTAAGCTCTGAAAGTGAACCTAAACCATAGTAAAGGTCGTTTGTTTGAAATAACTTCGCCATAACGTTTCTTATTAAGTTTTAATTATGGTGCAAAGTTACGGTGATATATTTAAACAAATTTATACATTTGCGCCCTTTAGTTGTAAAAAGGCGCAAATGTATAAATTATTATCGAATAATCTTCTTTTTAAGCTCGGAAGGTGTACACTCGAATTTCTGTCCTATATATTTATTAAGTGCCGACTGTGAATCAAAACCAAGCGAATAGGCAATCTCCTTTAGCGGTATCTCCTCGTAAATAAGTAACTTTTTTATCTCCAACGACAGGCGTTCGTGAATCAAATCAAGAGCTGTATCATTGACATATCTTTTGCAAAGTAGATTAAGTCTTTTTGCAGATACTCCCAATCTATCACAGTAGTTTTGCACCTTGCGATTATGTCTAAAATCGCTATCTACCAATCGACGGAACTCCATAAAAAGTTCGAAATCTTTATCCCTCACCCCCTTGAAATTGTTCGATGCAGTGGAGTCTATGGTTTTTAAAATAATTATCTTAGAGAGGAACTTGACTTCAATTTTGCGGATGTTGTTGTATGGCTCTTCAAGTCGCTTTATATGCTCCTTAATGGCTATTATCTCATGGAACTGTTCTGTATTTTGCTCCGTGTAATTTATCGAATTAACTCTTTTGTGTAGATCTATATTATACTCTTTAAGCTCCGTTGCAAGTATCTCAGAACAGAATATCGTGTGATCAAACATTACTACTTCTCCTTTGGTATCGTCAGAGAGTGTGAGCGAGTAAATCTGCTGTGGAAAAACAAAGCAAATCGAAGGAGCCTTTATCTCGTGCTTCTCAAAATCTATATATATATGCCCATTGCCTTTTTCAATCATAACAATTTGAAAGAAAGCGTTGCGATGCGTTTGCGAAAGAGGTTTTAAAAATTCACTATCCAAAGACTTTAGAGCAAAGCTATCATATTGTTCCTGCGTGGTATATTCCCTTAATGCTATATTTACTATTTCCATGCTTAATAATAATTAATTCAATGCAAAGGTAGGAATTAAATTTATAAATTTAGGTATCTTTTATGATAATAAGCTAATGCAATTTAGAAAAAAGCAAACATGTAACGCATCGTTTAAAATTTAGTTGTCATATTTCTATTCGCCGAAAATTTATATTGATTACATATTCATCTTTGTTTTAAGTTAGTTAAACTTTGCACAAAGAAAGTGCGCCAAATCATCACTTACAAAAAGTAAGCTCCGATTTGGCGCACCTTCTTTGCGCGAAATAAAGCGTGCTTTTGGGTAAAAGCCTCTAAGAAATTAGAGTTTTGTGAATGAGCTTATTTTGCCCCATTCATCTTTGCCTCTATTGATAGAGTTGCATGCGGAACTACCCTAAGGCGTTCTTTATCTATTAATTTACCTGTTACACGACATATTCCATAGGTCTTGTTCTCAATTCTAACAAGTGCCGCTTCAAGGTACTTAATAAATTTCATTTGTCTCTCTGCAAGTCTTCCTGCCTCCTCTTTAGAAAGTGTAGCCGCCCCCTCTTCTAATATTTTAAAAGTTGGTGAAGTATCATCTGTTCCATTGCCACCCGTGTGGTTAACAGTAGATCGTAATAGTTCATAATCTTCACGAGCCTTACTTAATTTATTAAGTATTATCTCTTTAAACTCCAATAACTCATCATCAGAGTATCTTGTTCTATTATCCCCGCTCATATTTTTTTGTTTTAAAATTATTTTTTCTTGCTACTAAAATACAAAGGTAGTAATTTTTTGTTACAATTACTG
>CAYIZU010000007.1:9446-18529 GCA_964367795.1 uncultured Rikenellaceae bacterium
ATTTTAATATTTATTTCATCTATTTCGATAATTTCCCCTTCTGATATATTCTCGCCAATAGTTAGTGAATTTGCAAGTGTTTGTGATGAAATGAAATTACCATGTATATTTATTGTATCATTGGTTAATTCATTACTCTCTATTATAACATTTACCTTATCAGTAACTTCAAAATTAGAACTCTTACGGATATTCTGTATTCTGTTGATAAGTTCGCGAGCAATACCTTCACGCTTTAGCTCCTCGGTTATATTTATATCAAGGGCAACAGTCAATCGCCCTTCACTTGCTACTAACCATCCCGGTATGTCTTCTGATGTTATCTCTACATCATTGAGCTCTATCGGATATATATTACCTTCAATTTCAAGGTTATATATGCCATTGCGTTCGATATCTGCTATATCTTGTTGAGTAAATGCCATGATAGATGCTCCAATAAGCTTCATTTGCTTACTGTATTTTGGACCTAAAGTCTTATAGTTAGCCTTAATTTTCTTAACAAGTACACCTGCTGTATCTTCTATATACTCAATATTTTTCACATTAACCTCTGTTAATATCAACTCCTTTACTGCTTCCACTTTATCCTTAAGGGTAGGGTCAAGGATAGGGATTAACATTTTTGTTAATGGCTGGCGCACCTTTATATTCACCTTACGACGTAGAGCTAATACCATAGACGATGCCCTTTGTGCTATATTCATTCGCTCCTCTAACGCACTGTTTATGAGCGATTCATCGTAGGTCGGGTATGTCGCTATATGTACGCTCTCTTTACCTCCCGTTAGATCACGGAATAGTCTCTCTGCAAAGAAGGGTGCATATGGGGCTGACAGTTGAGCAATAACTTTCAAACAACTGTATAGCGTTTGATATGCTGATAGTTTATCGGTTGTCATTTCACCTCCCCAAAAACGCTTTCTATTAAGACGAACATACCAATTAGATAGATGTTCATCAACAAAATCGGCTATTGCTCTTGCTGCAGGAGTAGTTTCGTAGTTCTCCATATGCGTCGTTACCTCTTTCACAAGTGTGTTGAGGAGCGATATAACCCATCTATCTATTTCTGGACGTTCAGAAACAGGTACCTCTTTCTCTTCCCCTGTAAAACCATCAACATTGGCGTAAAGAGCAAAGAAACCATATGTGTTGTAAAGTGTGCCGAAAAATTTACGACGAACCTCATCAACACCGTCAATATCAAATTTTAAGTTATCCCACGGTTGAGAATTTGATACCATATACCATCTAACGGCATCTGCTCCATATTTATCAATCACTTCAAATGGGTCAACACCATTACCTAAGCGTTTACTCATCTTATTTCCATTTTTATCAAGGACAAGACCGTTAGATATGATATTTTTAAATGCTACCGAGTCGAAAAGCATTGTTGAAAGCGCGTGTAGGGTGAAGAACCAGCCACGTGTTTGATCCACTCCTTCAGCAATAAAATCGGCAGGGAATTTTTTATTAAATTCATCTTTTGATATAGCAAAAGGGTAGTGTGCTTGTGCGTATGGCATGGCACCAGAGTCGAACCATACATCAATAAGATCACTTTCACGATGCATAGGCTCGCCTGTAGTTGAAATTAAAACTATATCATCAACATTAGGGCGGTGTAGGTCGAAAATCTCATAGTTAGCAGCCGATAGGTCGCCATCAGTAAAATTAGCTAACGGATTACTTGCCATTACACCAGCAGCAACCGCTTTTTCTATCTCGCTTTTTAGTTCTGATACACTTCCGATACACTTCATCTCCGAATAATCCTCCGTAGCCCATATTGGCAGAGGTGTACCCCAATAGCGCGAACGCGAAAGGTTCCAGTCAACAAGATTCTCAAGCCACTTGCCAAATCTACCACTTCCCGTTGATTGTGGTTTCCAATTAATTGTGTTATTAAGAGCAGTTAGCCTATCTTTAAGAGCTGTTGTGCGTATAAACCACGAGTCAAGAGGGTAGTACAGTACCGGCTTATCAGTACGCCAGCAGTGTGGATAGTTATGTGTATGTTTCTCTATTCGGAATGCCTTGTTATTCATCTTTAGCTCCATACATATGTCCACATCTAAGGTGACATCTTTTTCGGTTAGATTTACATCGTAATCGTTTTTAACAAAACCACCCGCAAATGGTGCATAGTTATCCTTAGATACATATTTTGCAACAAAATCATCATCTAAATCTGCTGGTAGGAAGAATTTACCTGCCCTATCAACCATTGGGTGTTGTTTGCCACTCTTGTCAATAACAACTAAAGGAGCGATGCCAGCCTGCTTAGCCACTCTGTCGTCGTCAGCACCAAAGGTAGGGGCTATATGTACAATACCTGTTCCATCTTCTGTTGTGACAAAATCTCCGGTGATTACTTTAAAAGCATCGCCCATAGGTTTTATCCATGGTAGTAGTTGTTCATACTCAATACCTGCCAACTCGCTACCTGTAAACTCACCAATTATCTCAAATGGAATATTCTTAGCATCACCGCTATAATCCTCCATTTTTAACTCCTCATTCTTCTTGGGGAAGAAGTTACTATATAATGGCTTTGCAACAATAACAGTTATCGGTTTACCATTATACGGGTTAAATGATTTAATTTTAAGATACTCTATTTTAGGTCCAACAGCAAGAGCCGTATTCGATGGAAGAGTCCACGGAGTTGTTGTCCATGCCAATATATGAATATCCCCGTCTACCCCCTGAAATAACTTTTCGCTCGACTCATTACGTATCACCTTAAACTGGGCAACACAAGTGGTATCTTTCACATCTCTATAGCAACCCGGTTGATTTAGCTCATGATTTGATAATCCTGTGCCGGCAGCTGGTGAGTATGGCTGTATTGTGTAGCCTTTATATAGTAAGCCTTTATTATATAGCTCTTTCAATAAATACCAAAGAGTTTCGATATACTCATTTTTGTATGTTATGTATGGATTAGCCATATCAACCCAATAACCCATCTTATCGGTTAAACTCTCCCATTCGGCGGTATACTTCATAACCTCTTTACGACACTCGTCGTTATACTCTTTTATGGTTATCTTTTTACCTATATCCTCTTTGGTAATACCCAATTTCTTTTCAACACCAAGCTCAACAGGTAGGCCATGCGTATCCCATCCTGCTTTGCGTTCAACTCTATATCCTTTTTGTGTTTTATATCTACAAATAGCATCCTTAATAGTGCGAGCCATTACATGATGTACTCCCGGAGTGCCGTTTGCCGACGGCGGACCCTCAAAGAAAATAAAATCAGGTGCACCTTCACGCTCTTCAAGCGATGCTTTAAATGTTGATTCATCGCCCCACTGTTTTAAAACCTCTTGGTTTATTAGAGATAAATCTAATCTCTTATACTCATTAAACTTCTTCATACTATATTCTGATATAAATTTTTCCAAACCGCAAAAATAGTGATTTTTTTTCTAAAAACAGTCATTTTAATATTTTTTTTATATCTTTGCGCTTGTATATAAAAAATGCAAGGTATGTTTATAGCGAAACAAAAGCGTAAGGAGAATATTGCAGAGTACATTCTGTATATATGGCAGTTGGAGGATTTATTTCGAGCTCTGCAGTTTAATAATGATGCTGTTTGGATGCAACTTATTGAACCACAACAACAATTAACACCAGAACAGAAAGAGCAAGCATTTTATTGGTATGTTGATATGATTAACCTTTTAAAAAGTGAAGGAAAGGTTGCTACTGGACATATAGAGCATACACTACATCTTATTTCTGATCTCAATGATTTACATATGCAGTTACTTAAGCTGCCATCGGGAGCAAAATATGCTACTCGATATAAGGAGACAGCTCCAGAGATAGTAAAATTGCGCAGTGCCGTTGAGGATAAGAGTATTAGTGATATAGAGCTATGTTTTCGTGCCTTATATTCGGTGGTATTATTACGTTTGCGTGGTGATAATGATAATAGCTCATCGCATATTAACGATGTTATTGAGGTTATATCTCCACTTATAGCGCATCTTGTATCGGTATACCATGGAGTAGAAAAAGGAGAGTTTGATTTGTATAATGAGAGCGACAAAAAATAGTTTAACTTATGGGAGGACATGAAAACAAACTTTTTCTTATTGTAACACTTTTAGTATATACTTTAGCTGTATCATATATTGGTTTTATCTATCGAAAGAGTCGTAATAGCGAAGATTATTTCCTTGCGTCTCGTTCGCTACCTGCTTGGTTACTTGCAATTACCTTTATCGCCTCATGGTGGGGTGGTGGTTCGGCTGTTGATTTGGTGGATATAGCGCATGGGGATGGTATTAGTTCATTCTGGATATATGGAGTTCCTGTATTGATAGCAACTTTTCTGATGTTTATATTTGCAAAGGGCATACGTCGAGTGTCGGCTATCTCGCAGCCTGAGATGATAGAGAAACGTTATGATAAGAGGTCGTCTAAGATGTTAACTATATTTATTGTTATATTTATGACTATAGGTGCAGCTATACAGGTTATTGTTATTGGAAATTTTTTTCAGGTCTTTCTCGGGGTTAGCTATGAAATGGGAGCATTATTAGGAACTCTATTAGTTTTATTCTACTCAATGTTTGGGGGCTTTAGAGGGGTGGTTTTGACAGATCTTTTTCAATTTGTTTTCTTTCTTTTTGCCGGTATTTTCCTATTTGTATTTACATATAATGGCGCAGGAGGTTTTGATGGTTTATATAGTCATGTTGCAGATAGTGGCAATGGGAAATATGTATCGTTTTTTAGCGGTGTAGGTGATAACTTAGCATATATTGTGACTTTTGGTACTTCGTGGATGATACAAGCAAATATATGGCAACGTATATCTGCAGCAAAGAGTCCTAATGCTGCACGTAGGATGATGTCGATTAGTTTTATAGCCTTTATTCCACTATATTTAATGGTGACCTTTACCGGTATGTTCTCTTCAATAATTTATGATAATGTTCCCGATGGTGGAATTGTTTCATCAATACTTTTACAGCTTGAAAATCCTTTTATTAGCGGAATAATATTTGTGGGGTTATGCTCGGCTATAATGTCGACTATGGATTCAATGTTTAACACAGGTGCATTATCTCTTACTATTGATGTTTATAAGAAATATATTGCACCTAATAAAAGTGCCAAGAGCTATGTTAATGTAGGGCGTATATCAACTCTACTAATAGCTGCCGTGGCATTTCTTATAGCGGTTAAGATTAAGTCGGTATTGACAATATCGTGGATAGGAGCAGATTTCATTGCCTCTGGTGCTTTTGTACCTCTGGTACTGGGATTTTTATGGGTTAAAGGTACGGCTACGGCATCATTCGCTGCTATGATATATGGATTATGTTTTTCAACTTATAACTTGCTTGTTGCCCTTGGAGTGGGGCTCCCTACTGCTTGGGAGATAGCCTCTGCCGAGCAGGCATTGATAGGAGTGGCTGGCTGTCTGGTTATATTTGTGGTTGTCTCATTTTTTACAGAAGGAGATAGAGCCAAAGCACGGGGATTTATCAAAGAGGTTGGTATTATTAAAATAGATTAAGAAATGGGTATAAAAGAAATTTACGAATATGCGGATAAGATTGGACTATTGACGTTCTCAACAATTTACAACGGTGAGGTTCATTCGCGTATTGCACATCTTAATGGCTATGATAGTGAGGGTATATATTTCCGCACCATGGGTAACAAGCCATATGGTCGGCAGTTACGTGCTACAGAAAAGGTAACGATATGTGGGCATCATGGTGATGGTATTCTTAATCATGAAGATATTGGCGCAATACCAGAATTTGCGCCAGGGTATATGTTTCGCCTTGTTGGGGAGGTGCGTTTTGTTCCACCGGCAGAAATCATTGAATTGGCGAAGAGTAATAAGATGTTAGAGGTTGCCGCACGTGATATTGAGATGTATCCTGCTATGGCAGAGGGTAATTTTGTAATACACAAGGCTAAGGGAGAAATTTTTGATTATGATTTTGCGAAAGTAAATCGTAGTCATAAGGTTTTACGTACTCGATTCTCTTTTGGTGGTATGGCGGTCAATCCTGCTGGAGTTTCAATAAATGATAATTGTATATCGTGCGGTGAATGTTATCGGGTGTGCTCTTTTGATGCAATAGTTGAGGGCGAAGATACGTATATGGTACTCGGTGAACGTTGCGACGATTGTGGTAGCTGTTTAGGTGTTTGCCCTGCTGGTGCAATAGATTTTTCAAAAGTAATGTAATAAATATGAAGGTTTTAATTTTATTCCCCTCGGTAGGGGAGTCGAAGTATTTTAAACGAGATGATGTTGCTGTTCATATCGTTGGTGAAGGGCTTGTGTCAAGTGGTTATCAGACGCTTAAAGCAATACAAAAATATCAGCCTGATGTGGTTGTTATGGGGGGTATAGCAGGGGTTTATTATGGCTCAAAATTTGGTATTGGCGATTGCGTTGTGGTGAGTGAAGAGATAGAGGCTGATTTAGGTTTCTTTTATCCTGATGGGTTTAAGCACTACACCGAGATGCCAGCAATAGATGATTTTTTTAAAAATAAGAGATTGCTTTGTGAGGATATACCAGCCGATTTTCCACTTGAAAGGGCAGTGTCAAATACCTTAAATGCAGCAATGGCACCTTTTGTTAAGATTGAGGGGGTGGATGTTGAGAATATGGAGGGTTCGGCTTTCTTTAAAGTGTGTATTGAGGAGAATGTGAAATTTTTTGAAGTGCGCTCCATATCTAATAGTGTTGATGTGAGTCATGCTGATTGGGATATAGATAAATCATTTAGAGTATTAGCTGATGGACTTAATAAAGTAGTTGATTATATTATTAAATAATTATGGGTCGCTTAAAAAATCTTTTCTTAGATCATGTGGGGCAAACTATTGATACCCCTTTAGGGATTGAGGTGTGTCGTGCTGATGGTATATATCTTTACTCTCCTGATGGACGTAAATACATTGACCTTATATCTGGTGTAACAGTAAGTAATGTAGGGCATAATAATCAAGAGGTTGTTGAGGCTGTTGTTGAACAAACGCGTAAATATATGCACCTAATGGTGTATGGAGAGGTGATACAGTCGCCGCAAGTGGAGTATGCAGCACTTCTTGCCGAGTTGTTACCAAAAGGATTGAATTCTGTCTATTTTGTTAATTCAGGTAGTGAAGCTATTGAGGGGGCGTTGAAGTTGGCTAAACGTTATACCGGAAGAACCGAACTTGTGTCGTGCAACAATGCCTATCATGGCTCTACGCATGGAGCATTAAGCATTATGGGGGGCGAGGAGTATCGTAACTCTTTTCGTCCACTCTTACCAGATACAAGGCAGATTAGATTTAACAACTTTAATGATATAGATAATATCACAGAGCGAACAGCTGCCGTCATAGTAGAGCCGGTACAAGGCGAGGCAGGTGTTATTGCCCCTAAAGATAACTACTTAATGGCTTTGCGCGATAGATGTAGCGAGGTTGGGGCATTACTCATCTTTGATGAGGTACAGTGTGCTTTTGGTCGTGTTGGGCACTTTTTTGCAGCATGTAAATATGGCGTAACACCAGATATTATTGTTATGGCAAAAGCTATGGGAGGCGGTATGCCTTTGGGTGGTTTTGCGGCTAATAGAGGTATAATGTCGTCGTTAAAAACAAACCCGATACTTGGTCATATCACCACTTTTGGGGGGCATCCGGTGTGTTGCGCTGCTGGTATGGCAGCGGTGAAGTATCTGTTAAGTAATAATATCGTAGATAGTGTAGAGAATAAGGGCGCAAGGCTTGAAAAAGGGATAAAAGCTGATTCACCTATCATTAAAGAGATAAGAAGGGTGGGGCTACTTATGGCAATAGAGTTTACCGATGGTGAGGTTGCAAGGAGCATTATGAAGATGGCTCTTGAAGATGAGGGTTTGGTTGGTGAAAGTTTTCTTTTCTGTGATAATGCAATGCGCATAGCACCTCCTCTGACCATTACAAATGAAGAGATAGATTTAGTGTGTGAGAAGATAAATCGCACCTTGATGAATTATGGGGAAAATTAAGATATTAAAAGCATCTGCTGGTTCTGGAAAAACTTTCATGCTTGCCTATGAGTATGTTAAGTGTGTTATAGCGCAACCTATGCACTATCGTAATATTCTCGCCGTAACCTTTACCAAAAAGGCAACAGGTGAGATGAAAGGTAGGATTCTTGGTGAGTTACATAATTTATCCATGGAAAGTGGTGCGCGTCATTTTATGGATATGCTTTTGAGAGAAAGAGTCTGTTCAAGTGCGGAAGAGATACGAATAAGGGCTAAGAAAGCATTGAATCTCATTCTTAACGACTACTCCAATTTTTCCGTTATGACTATTGATAGCTTTTTCCAAAAGATAGTTCGTTCATTCATTAAAGAGCTACATTTGGATAGCGATTACACCATTGATTTTAATACAAACTATCTTTTGCAATTATCAATAGATAATCTTATTCGCCGTTCTGCGAGTGATGCAAAGCTACGTGGATGGATAGAGAGTTATATTGAAGAGAACTTAGACGAGGCAAAAAAAATTGATGTCAAGCGAACGATGTTACCTGTGTCAAAGAAAATACTTGGAGAAGATTTCGATACAGGATACTTTCATAAATATGCGGATGATTTAATGCCTTTTTTTGATGAACTGTCAAAATTACGGCGTGAGGTACTATCCGATTTGCGCATGAAAGGGAGGCGATTTTTAGACTACTGTTTTGAAAATGGTATCTCTGTTGAGCAATTGCCGAATAAAAGTCGTGGTGTCTATTCATATATGCAAAAGATATCTGAAGGGGTGGTGGAAATGCCATCGAAAACTGTTGTCTCATTAATTGACAACCTTTCAAAATGGAAAAACGTTCCAAACGAGCATATTGCACCTCTACAAGAGATATTATCGGGGATTTATAACTACCTCATTAATAACATAAAAGAGATAAATAGTGTTGAGGCTCTTTTAGAAACTCATCGTACCTTTGTGCTGCTTGGTGATGTTAGTAGTGAACTTAATGCTATTTGCAATAATGAGAATAAGATGATATTATCTAATACCAATCACCTTATTAA
>CAYIZU010000007.1:18609-21603 GCA_964367795.1 uncultured Rikenellaceae bacterium
GAAATAAAATATCTCTATGAGAATGATGTGAGTGTTTACTCTATTATTATGATAGATGAGTTTCAAGACACATCTAAGGGGCAGTGGCAGAATTTCGAACCTTTAATTAACAATATTCTTTCTATTTCAGATGAAAAAGCGTTACCAGTCACTCTTGTGGGAGATATTAAGCAGTCGATATATCGTTGGCGTGGTGGGGATTGGCGTATATTAGGTGAAAATGTAGTAGCTGACTTTGGCCGTGATAATATTATTGAACAGCAGCTTAAAGTAAATTATCGCAGCAGCGAGGAGGTGGTTGATTTTAATAATAAGGCAATAAGGAGCTGTGTTAATGAGTTAAACGATATTATTAATAGTAGTGTAACAGAGCATAGAGAGAGAGGGAGTGTTTCATTAGAGGTTGCATCACATTATAAAGATTTACTACTTCGAGCTTACGATGAAATGGAACAATTAACCCCAGAGATACCTAAGGATGGGGGGTACGTTGAGGTATTACAATATTCTGAAAATAAAAATCTTGATTATATTATTGAGATAATAATTGATGCTCAAAAGCGTGGCTATAAGGCTAAAGATATAGCTGTTTTGTGTAGAACGAAGTCTAAGGCAGCTGAAGTTGTTAATCATATTTTGGAGTATAAGAGTTGTAATAAGGTAGATTGTAATTTAGATTTACTATCGTCCGAGGGTTTGATGCTTAGTCGCTCTTCAGTTGTTAAGTTTATAGTTGCTCTATACACTTTGTCGTTAGGTGTTAATGATATATCGCTTGCCTACTATAATCAATTTCTTAATATGCCAATCGATAAACCACTTAGTAGTGAGGATATAAATTTTATTTCTGTACTGAATAGAGAACCTATTGTTGTATCAGTTGAGCAGATTATTTCGCGTTATGGTCTTGGTAAGAGGAGTGAGTACATTGCATATCTTCAAGCTTTTCACTCAATAATACTCAATTTTTCGCAGAATGAGAGGTGTGATATTTCGTCGTTCATCGAGTGGTGGGGTAGTGAAAAGGAGAGATTCTCAATTACTATACCCGAAGGGCAGGATGCTATTACAGTTGATACGATACATAAATCAAAGGGGCTACAATATGGTGTGGTTATTATTCCTCATTGTAGTTGGGCACTTGAACCACGCAGTGGTAGAGAGTCGCTCTTTTGGGGGAGTAGCGATAATAGCTCTTTTTCGTTGCCTGGAGGCGATGAACAGAAGGTGCTTTTGGCTTATAAATCGCAGTTAGAGGATAGTCATTATATTACTTCATATCTTCAGGAGAGGTATATGGCTATGATTGAAGGATTTAACCTCTTATATGTTGCACTGACACGTGCGGAGAGCGAACTCTATATTATGATACCAGAGAAAGAGGGACGCATACTTAGTGTTGATAAACTATTGAGGAGTTCCTTGTCGGATAGGTTGATTTATGGTGAAAAGAGTAAGAAAAGCTATGTTGAAATTGCAGAGGAGAGTATCTGTTATGATGAGTTTATTTGTTGTGATAACACCAATAAGGTTGTAGTGCATACTGAAAGTGATAAATTTTTTAAGGATAATGAGTCTGAAGATGCCACTATTGATGGTAGGGGTAGGGGTATTGTTTTACACTCGCTTTTCGAGAAGGTGGAGAGAGTCGAGGATTTTGATAAAGAGATAGAGTTATTATGTAAAGGAGGATTTATAACAGCAAGCGAGATGGAGCAACTCAAGGATGATATTTCGGAGGCTATGATAAATCCCGTGGTGCGCAGTTGGTTTGATGGTAGTTATAAAGTGATAAGTGAACGAAGTATAATAATGCCAAGCGAAAAAGAGGGGGGAATCTCAACTCTTAGACCTGATAGGGTACTCATTGGGGAGAGTGGCAAGGCTATTGTTATCGACTATAAGTTTGGATTGCCACGTAATTCTCATAATAAACAGATACAGAGGTATAAAGAGGTGTTAGAGTTGATGGGTTATAATAATGTAAAAGGTTTTTTATGGTATATTAACGAAAAAAAGTTTGTTGAAATATAAATTATTACTAACTTTACCACAAAATGTGTTTGTAGGTCAATTATTACAAGTTAGTGTAATTGGTTATTAAATAATTTTGGATGAAAAAAATTTTACTCTTGTTAACATCTTTATGTGTTAGTGTTGTGGCAATGTCGCAGCACCGCTACACCATTGAACGTTGCTGGAGAATGGCAAAGGAGAATTATCCCACGATTAAAGAGCGTAAAATTATTGAGCAGTGTCGGGAATATTCACTTTATGAAGCAAGTAGTGAGTTGTATCCAAATAGAGTTATTGTAAGAAGGGGAAATCGTGACGTTAAGAGTGATTTAGTCAATACAAATGACCAGTTTGTTAATCTGATTATCGGAGGTAGTGTGAATTTAGGTAAAAGTGCTTCTACTGATAATTACAGCGATGATGAATTAATTGAGCTAAGTAACCTTTTAAATAATGTATATTTCTCGACTATATTATTGCGAAAAAAAATTATCCAATTAGAGGTGTCGCAATATCATCTCCAAGATATTATTGCGGCATTAAAAAGAACAAAATGTCCCGAAGAATCGAAGGAGGTAAATATAAAAGCGTTAGAAAAATATAACATTACTTTACGAGAAAGGAAAAGAACTCTATGGGGCATATGTGCCGAATATAGTAATGTACTATCCGTCCTTATTGGGCAAACGGTGAATAATCACGATGTGCTATTAGAGCCAGAAATTGGTGATTATATTAAAAATAGCCCAGCCTCAATAATGCATGTAATTTCATCACAAAGGCTTAATGCTTTTGAAAGTGTTATATCTTCGGATTTGAATGTTATTAATGGTAATGATGGATTAAATCTATCTTTTACACCAAAATTGAAAGATGGTATAGTCGATAAATCTAAAGAGAGCAGTGAGTCTTTTGATAAGATACGTAAAGAGCTATTCAATGTCGATATAGAAGAGCATAAAGCAGTTTTTATGTCTC
>CAYIZU010000007.1:21645-21966 GCA_964367795.1 uncultured Rikenellaceae bacterium
AATGCATCTAATAGTATTAGAGATCAGGTAAAGATTATAACCATAGCTTTTAATAAATTAGAGAACGAGAGTGAAAGTATAGATGTTTTTCTTCAGCGGGTAATGTACTTCAATGAGCTGCACCATAAGCATATATCACATGTTGTGCAGCTGATGTTAGAAGTTAACCAATATCGCTCTATGTATGAATAAGTGAAAAATAGTATAGGCATATTACAATATATTCAAAAAAAAATGCCTATATTTGTGTCGTGTTAAGTAACGTTGGAATATAATGAAAGTTGGAGTAATAGAGAGATTGATTGTTGGTCGCTTCACGGA
>CAYIZU010000008.1:0-21397 GCA_964367795.1 uncultured Rikenellaceae bacterium
TCAGGTTGTAACTAATTGAATTACAGTTCTAATATAGTTTTGCGAATTCCCCTATTTTCTGAATCTTGTTGATTAGTATCCTGCTCTACCCCACTACTATACAGAAGCGGCCACTAAACTATTTTAAAGCTGTATTTCAATTAGTTACAAGCTAAGAATCTATATACATTACCAGATCGTAACTAATTGGAATACCGGCAATAAATAATTGAGCATACATCTCTTAAACAATATAGATAATATAACCTATATAAACAGCCAATAATATTGCTGCCTCGACCCTATCAATTTGCGCCTTTTTAAAGCTAAATGGTGTTATTAATAGCAATAAAGAGGCAACTGTAACTAATAATAAATCAACTGGTGTAACCCCAGCAATCGGTAGTGGATTAACAGCTGCCGATGCCCCGAGACACAGTAGAATATTGGTTATATTTGAGCCTATAACATTTCCCAATGCCATTTGCGAACGTCCTCTTCGCGCTGCTACTACGCACGACGCCAACTCTGGTAGCGATGTACCACCTGCCATGAGAGTAATAGAAATGATATACTCACTAACACCTAAACCCTTTGCTATACTAACGGCACTCTCTAAAAATATATCTCCACCATACACAAGTGCCACAAGCCCCCCTATAATCATTGGAACAGCAAGGTAATCCTTCGTACTGCGGGGCACACTCTCCAATACCTCCTCTTTAATATCTGCTCCTAACTTTGATTTTTGTACCGACTTTTTACGCGATATCTTAACCGTGTAGTAGGTAAAGAATATATATCCTAACAGTAATAATATCCCCTCCCATTTGGTAATTACCTTGGGCATAAAACCAACTCCAAACACACTCGATGCCATTATCACTAACAATAATGTAGCAAATAGACCAATAGGGATATTCTTGTATGCATTCTCTTTGGTTAAGCGTATAGGTTTTATTAACGCAACCACTCCTATAATAGCTAATGAGTTGAATATATTGGAGCCAAGTACGTTACCCACAGCCATATCGCCATTGCCTTTTAATGACGACACAACACTAACAACAAGTTCTGGTGTAGATGTCCCAACAGCTATTATCGTCAATCCAATAAGAAGTTCCGATATTTTAAACTTGCGCGCTATGACAACAGCACCATCAGTAAGATAGTTCGCCCCCAATACAATTAGAGCCAAACCTCCAACTAATATCAATATATCAACCAACATCTCTACTCTAATTTAAAGGCAAGAGGCAGCAAATCCAGTACTTTCTCGAAAATATATACCTTATTCTCTTGAATAACAAAGACTTTTATATTCTTACCATTATTACGCCTCTCCGTATCAAGCATCACCTGACGGCATGCACCACATGGAAAAGCTGTGACAGCTATTGAATCAATATCTTCTGTATTCATATATTGCTGTACGTCATATAGAAGAACCCTTTCGGCACACATTCCAGAAGGATATACTTCACTCTCTTGATTAGAGCCTTTAAACATATCCCCATTCCTTAACATAGCCGCTGCCCCTACATAAAAATTTGAGTATGGAGCATATGCATTACACTTAGCCTCAATAGCATAATCTACAACTCTACGGTACTTACTCTCTAACGAATCAATATCGACAACATCATAGTCGAAAGAAAAATTCTGCTTCATAATTATATTAATTTTAGTTGTGAAAGGAGTATTGTTGCATTCATCGTTTGACTTACCCCTTCTTTTAGTTTGTAATCGTAAACAATATCTTCGCCATGGTGTACAATCTCAAAGCAAAGATTAACGAAATTATCTGGCAATTCGGTCATAAGGTCGCCTAAGGCGAGGTCATGAGTCGCTATTATTCCACTAATTGGCAATGGTAGTATTCTTTTTAAAAACAACCTTGAACCATTTAGTTTATCTACAGAATTGGTACCCTTAAGTATCTCGTCTAATATTATAAAAACACCATCGCTTTTCTCCGCTGTCTCTATAAGTTGCTTTAACCGCATGAGTTCAGCATGAAAATAGGAACTGCCCTGAGAAAGGTCATCGGTGGTACGCATACTTGTAAATAAATCCATTGGAGTAAACCGAAAATCACTACTAAAAACTACAGAACCTGCCGATGCAAGCACAAGATTAATACCAACACTCCTCAAAAAGGTACTCTTGCCCGCCATGTTTGCACCTGTAATAACACGTAACTGATGAAGATTCTCAATATCAAAATCATTACTTACCTTAATTTTACCCTTAAGCATAGGGTGACACAGCTCTTTAGCCGATATTTTAACCGTTTTATCAATAATAGGCAATGTATAACTTGGATTATTGTATGAAAAGTTTGCCATACTTATCGACGCATCTACACAATTAACTGCATTAATCCATTCACTGATATAACTTACATATTTTCGCTTCCATCTATCCAATGAGATTAAATCGTGAATACTCTTCATAAAAAGCCCATCAAGCAGCATGAATACTAATAGGTTAAATCTCTGGTCTAAAGCCTGCGCAATACGTTTAAGATTTTTTAGGGCTGTTAATGAATTACATTTATGGAAAAGAGCATCTTTCACAGCTCTCAACTTCTCCGACTTGAACTCTTGCTCTTTAATCTCCTTAACCAAATAGGTATAATTCCCAACAGCTTTTAGAAATTTATCCACACCTCTTTGGTGGCGACTTATGCGTTTAGTTAACAGCATCGAGACAAACATCTGTGAGACTGATACAATCATAGCAATCACTATTGGTATATATCCCACCGACGCAATTAGCCATAAAGCTACTGTCATAGTATTTGCACCATATAGAGTATATCGCATCCATTTCTCGCCCATGAAATAGCCGCTTTTCTGCCAATTAGATATTATTTCTTCATCGTTTTTCGGAGTATGATAATGCGCTCCGGTGGCGAGGAACATAAATCTAAAATCAAGATTATCACGCAACTCGACAAGTGCCTCCTGCCTCTCTTTTATCTCTTTTTCGCACTTGCAAACATCGGACAAATAACCTGCCAACATATCTGCACCACCGTGAGTAACAGTGCGATTTATATGCTGATAAAGAGACTCTCTACCAAATATATCAAGGTCGTGAGTATAAGGGTGCCTAGTATCTCGATAGCGACTGCCATCATCGAAAGAGGAGTTATCACCATTAAGGGCGGCAATCTCGGCATTTAATAAAGTGATATGCTTTGATGCTATATGGATAATATGAAGAAGACGGCTATCCACAAGCGTTAGAACAACAAGTGATACGATTAATGCACCGCAATATAATAATATTAGGTTTTGAGTTGTTGTAGCCCATAAATATATGAGATATATCAACGCACAAGCAGCAAAAACCTTTGCTATTGTCACTATATTTCGTCGAAATTTATATTTATTTAAAATCTGGGTCTGTGTATCTATTATATCGTTGTAGTAACTTGTCATATCGTTATTTTTTTTGCAAAGATATAAAAAATTTTATTTGCACCATACCCTACCCCAACATTTTTACAGCGATGAATCTGCCATATCATGACAAAATGTCAGTAAAAATCGCGTGGCATAATGTTTGAAAATTGGTTTTGAAAACTATTTAAATAAGATAAAACATATGCAAACAAAAGGTAAAATTGGAGTAACTACGGAAAATATTTTTCCGATTATTAAGAAATTTCTGTACTCGGAGCATGATATTTTTCTTCGAGAGCTTGTATCTAACGCTGTTGACGCTACACAGAAATTAAAAACATTGTCTTCTTTAGGTGAATTTAAAGGGGAGATGGGTGAACTTAAGGTTAATATTGAGATAAATCCAGAGGATAAGAGCATATCTATAATAGATAGAGGAATAGGTATGACAGCAGATGAAGTGGAGAAATATATTAATCAGATAGCATTCTCTGGAGCGGAAGAATTCTTGGCTAAATATAAAGACACCAACGCTATTATCGGTCATTTCGGTCTTGGTTTTTACTCTTCGTTTATGGTTGCGAAGAATGTAGAAATAGAGACACTATCTTTTCGTGAAGGCGCCAAAGCTGTTAAATGGAGCTGCGATGGCTCTCCAGAGTTCACACTTGAAGAGATAGAGAAAGAGGATAGAGGAACAAAGATAACCCTATATCTTGACGAAGAGAGCACAGAATTTGCACAAAAAGAGCGAGTAGGTGGTTTATTGGAGAAATATTGCCGCTTTCTGCCTATTCCGATAATCTTTGGGAAAGAGCAAAAGTGGGAAGATGGCAAATATGTTGATACTGATATTGATAATGTTATCAATGATACCAATCCACTATGGACAGCCCAACCATCGGATATAACAGAGGCAGAGTATAAGGACTTTTATAGTAAATTATATCCTATGAGTGAGGAGCCACTATTTCATATACATTTGAATGTGGATTATCCATTTAATTTAACGGGTATTTTATATTTTCCTAAATTAAAGAACCACTTTGAGTTCCAACGTAATAAGATACAGCTATACTCTAATCAGGTGTTTGTTACCGACTCTGTTGATGGTATTGTTCCAGAGTTTTTGACGCTTTTGCATGGTGTTATCGACTCGCCAGATATACCTCTAAACGTATCACGTAGCTATTTACAAGGCGACCCTAATGTGCGTAAAATATCATCACATATAACAAAGAAGGTAGCTGATAGGTTACAGCAAATTTTTGATGAAAACAGAGATGATTTCGAGAAGAAATGGAATGATTTAAAGATTTTTATTCAATATGGAGTGGTATCGGATGAGAAATTTGCAGAGAAAGCGGAGAATTTCCTCTTAATGATGAATGAGGATAATAAATATTTCACTATTACTGAATATCAAGAAAAAGTTCGTGAAAATCAGACGGATAAAGATAATAATATAATCTTCCTATACAGTAATGACCTTGAAGTACAACATTCATTCATTGAGGTAGCAAAAGCCAAGGGATATGATGTTCTTCTTCTTAATTCTCCTCTTGAATCACATTTTATCAGTTGGGCAGAGCATAAGCATGAGAATATTAAATTTGTGCGTGTAGATTCTGATGTTGTGGAGAACCTAATCCGCAAAGAGAGCGAAACAGCAATACTACTCACTACCGAGCAGCAAGACACTCTACGTCCTGTTTTTGAGAGTGCATTGCCGTCAAATGATAAAGTTAATTATTCCGTATCGTTTGCTCCTATGTCATCAGATGATGCTCCTATTTCTATCACGCAGAACGAATTTATGCGTCGCATGCGTGATATGGCAGCTGTTGGTGGCAATAACTCCCCATACTCCTTCTACGGAGAGATGCCTCATAGCTATAATGTGGCTATTAATGGTAATCACCCATTAGTCGTTGAGGTATTGGGCGATGTAGAGAGTAGTGTTGGAAGTGAGATAAAGGGTTATAACCAAAAAATTGAATCTTTAACGGCACAACAAGACTCTTTTAAAGAGGTTATTAAAGACAAGAAAGATGACGAACTGTCGGAAGAGGAGAAGAGTATGCGTGATGAACTTATCAATAAGATAGCAAAGGTTAAACACGACAAACAGACCCTATTAAAGAGGAGCGGTAAGGATAATAAAACCGTTAGCCAACTTGTTGACCTTGCACTGCTTTCAAACGGTATGCTTAAAGGCGAAAGCTTAACGAATTTTATTAAAAGAAGTGTTGAGTTGATTGCTAAGTAGTAAGCACTGCTCACAAAATTGAATCAGTGCAAAAGAGGCTGTCTCGAATTATTTCGAGGCAGTCTTTTTTTGAGACAATTTCATTTATAGAGGGGAATTCGCAAAACTATATTAGAACTGTAATTCAATTAGTTACAACCTGATAATAGTTGTTGATTACCCTTTATTTTAGTTAAATGGACTAAATTGGAGGTAACGACCCTCTAAAAATCCTGCGGATTTTGATATAGGTTTAACACTTTTTACAACATAAATGTTGTTTCGACTGCGACACCTCAGCAAATAAATTCTTCTTATTTGCATTCGGTTTACTTGTCGCTGAAAAAAAGTGAACAAAAACCGAGTGCCTACCTCCTAAACGGCACTCGCTCGCTATCGCTCGTTTAGGGCAATTCACAAAACAGAGTTTTGCGAATTGCCCTATAGAATTTTACGAATGATTCATATTATACATTCGAAGCACCTGCTGTGGCGGTAGTAAACCATTTAAATAGGCTGCCTCCATCAATCGTACGACCATAGGACGCACCATCCTCCGCAGGCATCTCCACTTTATCTACAATATCCCCCGATGGGCTGTATAACATTATATCATCACCTTTCGAACCAATACCAAAAACCGTGACACCTGCCGCCTCTAAATCATCTTTGGAAAAATAGTAAAACCCTTTTGAAGCTATTATCGTCCCAGCTGGTATATTATAGTAATCTCCGCTGTTAAAATCATCATCATTAACTTGATAACCGCCAATTTCTATCGCATTATCTGTCGGGTTATATAACTCAACAAAATCATCCGATGCAGCCACTTCATTAATACACAGCGTTGTCATTATTATTGGTTTATCGCCCCCTGTTACCGTATTATCATCGCTAAATTCGTCTATTTTATGACACGACACCATTAATAGAGCTATTATAAAACTAAATATTAAATATCTCATTACTTCTTAACTTTTATTATATATACCGTACTGTGATCCTCTTTTCCTGCGGCATTAAGCTTTGGTTTAAAGGTGTTATTCTCATCTACAACCGTGAAGTCGTCATCGTTAACTATTGCAAGGTGCTCTTTATCAATAAAAACTATCCCCTCCGCTTTATCATGAGGATATGTTGGGATGGCTTTAAGAATGTCAATATATAGCTCCTTTGTTACTGGCACTATTCCCTGTTCACCAAGTTCCGCACTGCTTAATAACTCTATCTCTTTACCACTAACATCGGTTGCCTTATCAATAGTTATCTCATACACTCTTTTAAAACCCTTGCCATCTTTTGGAAATTTTCCATCACGCTCAAGAACAAGCATTGTGCTATTATCAATATATGTTATCTCACTAACTATCCTCTTGGGTTTTTCAAGTTGATAAATAAATTCACGTGTCTTTCCATTCTCAAGAGATATTTCAATAATCCTATTGTTCACAGACTTATTACGCGTGCTATTATCAGGAAGGTAAAGAGGTGATTGCATTATACCATACAATTTCTTACCATCTGCGGATATAGTAAGACCCTCCATACCCCTATTAGGACGACGTTTAGCAAAATATTTTGGTAAACCATTCGATGGAGATAAAATCTTCAAAAGTTTACCCTCCATAGAAAAATTCATCACAAATGGACCGTACTCATCGCTAACCCATAATGTTCCATCTGGAGAAAGAGCCAACCCTTCAGAATCAATACCCATATACTCTCCTGTTATCTTCTCTCCTTTGGGGTTATATGCTATTTCACCGGTAACACCATCCCCCTTAACATTTGGAATACCCAACATAGGGTTCCCATTAGCATCCTTTAATATTACCTTACGAACCAATTTCAACGAATCGCCACTACGGCGAAACACCCCAACCGTTGGTGAATAGTTCGGCATAGGAAACATCTTTGCCTCATTATCGCCATAGTCGGTATTTGGTCCTCTATCTGTCAAGAGATAGAATAGCTCCTCTTTTGCATCATAAGCAATAGATGAACCATATCCACCAAGTCGCATAGTATCACCATATCCGGTAACTATATTTTCGCTTTCAACACCTAAAGTAATAACATCTGTTTTCGACGTGCTCATACAGCTAACGGCTGCTAAGGCACAAAATATTAGTAGTCTCATAATCAATTAGAATGATAATAATAATCTTAACTGTAAAACGTTGAAATCAATACCATTTTGCCAATTTGGCGATTCGTGAAGGGCTATATTTCCATCACGCACAAAAATATCCCCCTTATCATCGGCATATTTATCATTATCAACAAACATATAGTTCAAACCAATAAGAATATTATTGTTTGGCGACCAGCTAAGTGATATTGTATAATTTGTTGCTGCACCACCCTCTATCCAGTAGCCCTTCTGTGCCGCATCGTTCATATCAATAGTACTAACTCGCGCCATTAATTCAAGGTTTCCTCCTCGCCGAGTTACCCTACTTGGAACAAACTCTGCATCGCTCTTTGAATAGCTACGCTGTTCACCAAATATCATATATGACACTGTTGCATACCAACCATCAAAACGAGCATCTTCAATATTAAACCTCACATCATTATCGAAATCATATCTTGCAATAGGAACATTAAGATACTCTCCAAAAATAAATAGTTTTCGATATTTAAGGGCAAACTCTGCTCCCATAACTTTGTAGTTGTCAACATAACCACCATCGCCACCATCGCCGATTTTAGCCCTCACAAAACGACGACTATCCACACGTGTCTCCGGGAAAGCGGCAAAATAGACCCATCTCATATCATCTGAACCCCACGCCTCGGGAGTACGATAGCTTGCATACCCTCCAAGATGTAGGACAAAATCTTTCTTTACTATTGGCGAGTAAGCAGCGCGTGCAGAGACTCCCCAGCCATCACTTCCTCGATTACGCTCTTTTTGTAATATTGAAACTTCGGAACCGAAAACCCCTGCTGACAACCACCAGTGATTGCCCCATGTTGTGGCTGCTACACCTAACTTACGCCCTCCAGCAAAGGTCTGAACAGCCATAGGTCTCTCCATGGCACTCAAATACCTTGAACTTGTTAGGCGTTCCATGCTCAATGGCTCTTTAAAATTACCTGCTTTGATAGAGAACCTATCGTTCACCTTATATCCAACATAAAGATCTTTTAACTCAACCTCATTATATGCAAAATCCATATCAAGTTCGCCAAAAAATTTCTCATGTAGAGTTACTTTAACACCAAAGCGAGCGCGACGAATAATTGCACCATTACTAAATTTAAACTCTCCATCATCTTCGCTACCGCTATATCCATAATCCTCAATATCGCCATTTGGATCGGATGCAAGAGATGATATATCCTCTGTTGGGGAATAAACCGCTGCATCTATATATACTCTATTATCAAAAGATAATTTGAAAGCACCATCATCCGATTTAAAAGTTAATTTTCCCTTATCAAAGTAAACCTTAGCAGGGATAGAATCTGTTTTATTCACCTGCGCACTTACTCCGCTAACGCATAGGATAAAAATCAAAAATACCAATCTAAATTTCATGAAATATACTCCATTACAATGTTAATCTCTCTATTTTACGTGGCAACTCTGTGTTATCGTAATAACCTCCAAAATTTTCCATGCCTTTACCTATTGTATATACCATTACTGGCGTTCCTGTATGTCCATCGGTTGTCCAACCTGCGCCCACCGCCTTACTTATATAGCTATATACAACATCTACATAATCTGCATCTACCTTATTTTTTATAATATCGTTATACACCTTTTTCAACTCCTTAACATCTGTTTTAGAGAACTGAAATCCATTTGGAAGAGGAACTCTATTAAAATTCGCTTTGTCCTCTAAGTAATCCTCTACTCTCTCCGAGTAGTGGGCATGCGACTCCACCTTTTTTAGTATTGGTTTTAAATCCATATTATATCCACGGTCACTACGTCCATTTCCATATCCTCCCGTTTCATGATCGGCCGTAACAATTATAAGTGTCTCTTCTGGATGTTTTTTATAAAATTCATAAGCCAGCATAACAGCTTTTTCTAAATCCAATACTTCATGTATTGAACCATTAACATCATTTGAATGATTGCACCAATCTATCTGTCCAGCCTCTGCCATTACCATAAATCCTTTATCTGCATATTTTCTGTACATATGCTCTATTGAAGTTGATACCAAATCTGAAAGGGTTAAATCATTACTTGTACGATCGGTAGCAAGCGATAATGCATCATGACTAACACCATCGCGCTCGGTGATTAATATCTTTCCACTCTCTCCGTTAGCCCTATATAGCTCTTCTTTCCCTTTTATATGCGTATATCCAGCCTTACGATATGGCTCATAGACGCTATTACCTTTGTCATCTTCTCCCTCAACAAATCCACTACCTCCTAATATATCAAAATTGGATTTCGCTCCTTGAATAGCTATTTCGAAGTAGTTTTTACGGCTTGTGTTATGTGCATAATATGCCGCAGGTGTTGCATGGTCGATACTAACAGTGGATACTATTGCAACCCCTCTACCCTGCTCTTTGAATTTCTTCGCTATCGACTTCAACTCTCTTTGATGGTCATGTGATAAACCAATAGTGCCCTGTGTTGTCTTCTCGCCTGTTGCGAGAGCTGTTCCTGCTGCTGCCGAATCGGTAATAAAACTGTTATACGAAGATGTATTTGTTATACCTATCACTGGGAATTTAGAAAATAGTAGCGGCTCTGACTTATAGCCGGTTTCCCCTTTTTCCGCCGCTTTATATAACTCTGCTGCATGCGTTATACCTAACCCCATACCATCGCCAATAAAAAAGAATACATACTTGGGCTGTGCACTTAACCCACTCCAACTAAAAACAACTACTATAAATAATAGTGTTGATATTACAAATCTCTTCATCTCAATAAGTTTATCAATTATTAATGGTGCAAAGATAGGAAATTTATTATTATCACCGATTAAGATATTGTTACGAAAAAATAGCTATGGCAAAATTTGTAGGTTTAAAAAAAATATGTACTTTTGTAGGTTGATTATCGTAGTACGAAATAGTTAAACATATGGATATAATAAAAGATAGAACTGATAGTGAATATAAATATGGTTTTGTCACTGATATAGAGATGGAGGAGTTCCCTAAGGGACTGAACGAGAATATTGTTAGATTGATATCGGCAAAAAAAGAGGAACCTGAATGGTTACTTGATTTCAGGTTAGAGGCTTTTAGATATTGGCAGCAGATGGAGATGCCTACATGGGCACACCTGCGTATACCAGAGATAGATTTTCAAGATTTGTATTATTATGCAGCTCCAAAGCAAAAACCTTTATTAGATAGCATGGATGAGGTAGACCCTAAGCTACGTGAAACTTTTGATAAGCTTGGAATACCTCTCACGGAACAAAAAATGTTAGCCGGCGTAGCGGTAGATGCCGTTATTGACTCGGTATCAGTGAAAACTACATTTCAAGCAACTCTTGCAGAGAAGGGGATAATATTTTCATCTTTTTCCGAGGCAGTAAAAAACTACCCCGATTTAGTTCGTAAATATTTGGGCAAGGTGGTACCTCATACCGATAACTATTTTGCGGCACTAAATTCAGCCGTTTTCTCGGATGGTTCGTTCTGCTACATTCCTAAAGGGGTTAAATGCCCGATGGAGCTATCTACATATTTTCGTATAAACTCCGCCAATACAGGGCAGTTTGAAAGAACACTTATTGTTGCCGACGAAGGTGCAACCGTGAGCTATTTAGAGGGCTGCACCGCTCCTATGCGCGATGAAAATCAGCTCCATGCTGCTATCGTGGAGATAATAGCAGAGAGGGATGCGGACGTTAAATACTCTACCGTTCAAAACTGGTACCCGGGCGATAAAGATGGCAAGGGAGGGATATTTAACTTTGTAACAAAAAGAGGTATTTGTCGTGGAAATAACAGTCGCATATCATGGACACAGGTGGAGACTGGTTCGGCTATAACATGGAAATATCCAAGTTGTATACTATTGGGCGACGGAAGTAGTGCCGAGTTCTACTCGGTTGCCTTAACAAATAACTATCAGCAGGCAGATACTGGTACAAAGATGATACATATAGGAAGTAATACAACAAGTCGCATAGTTTCAAAGGGTATATCTGCTGGGCTTAGTCAGAATAGCTATCGTGGCTTAGTGAAAGTATCAAAGAAGAGTAGAAATGCGCGTAATTATTCGCAGTGCGACTCGCTACTTATTGGTGATAAATGTGGTGCTCATACCTTCCCATATGTTGATGTTAAGAATAGTACAGCAGTTGTGGAGCATGAGGCTACTACCTCGAAGATAGGTGAAGATCAACTATTTTACTGTAATCAGCGAGGAATCTCAACTGAAGATGCGGTTGGGCTTATAGTTAACGGTTATGCAAAAGAGGTATTAAATAAACTACCTATGGAGTTTGCTGTGGAGGCACAACAGCTACTAACCATAAGCTTAGAGGGTAGTATAGGTTAAAAATTAAATGATAAATCAATAAAAATGGCAATGTTAGAGATAAAAAACCTTCGCGCAGAGGTAGAGGGTAAAGAGATATTAAAAGGTATTAACCTAACAGTTAGTGCTGGTGAGGTCCATGCTATTATGGGACCTAATGGTGCTGGAAAGAGTACTTTGGCTTCCGTGTTAGCTGGAAAAGATAAATATAGTGTAACGGGCGGAGATGTTCTATTTAATGGTAAGAATCTCTTTGATATGAGTATTGAAGAGCGATCATATGAGGGTATGTTCTTAGGTTTTCAGTATCCTGTCGAGATACCGGGTGTATCAATGGCTAATTTTATGAAGTTAGCAATAGCAGAGCAACGTAAAGCGAGGGGAGAAGAGCCTCTTTCGTCGGCGGCATTTCTTAAGTTAATGCGAGAAAAGAGTGCAATTGTTGAGATTGATAGTAAACTTATATCACGTAGTGTCAATGAGGGATTCTCAGGAGGAGAAAAGAAACGTAATGAGATATTTCAGATGGCTATGTTAGAGCCGAAACTATCGATACTTGATGAGACAGATAGTGGACTTGATATTGATGCTCTTAGAGTGGTTGCAACGGGAGTAACTAAGTTAAAGCGCGAAGATAATGCAACTGTTGTCATTACACACTATCAGAGGCTATTGGATTATATAGTGCCAGACTATGTTCATGTGCTATACAAAGGGCGCATCATCCACTCTGGCACAAAAGAGCTGGCGCTTGAACTTGAAGAGAGAGGATATGATTGGCTAATAAAAGATTTCGACTAAGAGGATATGGATAGAGAGGTAAATAATATAATAAATAGGCTCTTCACCGCCACTGAGTCATCTTTAGAGCGACAATCTAATGAGCATATAAACTCGCTACGAAAGGAGGCGATGGATAATTTCCAATCTTTTAGATTACCAACCCTAAAAGATGAAGATTATAAATACAGCGATGTAGAAAGTTGGCTGTTAGGAGCACTAAACAGTAGTGCTATTGTTACGGGTGATGAAAGCATATCTCTTAAGCAATACCCTGATGGCGTAGTGGTATGTGATATTAACACTTTTGCGAAAGAATATAGTGATATTTTTAAAAAATACTATACTCGCAGCGTAGAGGATAACTCATTAATGATGTTAACACGTGCTTTTGCTGCTAAAGGTGTGGTTGTTTACGTTCCGGAGAATGTTGTATGCGATGAGGTAATCTCGCTGAACCTAAATACAGCCAAAGGGGATATGCTACTTGGAGAGCGTAATATATTTATCTTTGAACGTGGCTCATTGGCTAAGATTGACTTATCACGTGTGAATAATGGAACAAATAATAGTGTTACGGAGATATTTATTGAACAAAGAGCAAATGTAGAGTTCTCCGAGGAGTTATTGGGAGATGATACCTCATTACTTATTGGAACATTGTCTGTAAATATTGGTAGGGATGCCTTTTATAAGCACATATCTATTAACCGGAGCAAAGGTAAATGCCGTGCTAATGAAGTGGTCTCTTTACTTGGAAACGGAAGCGAAGCATCCATATATGGTGCGGTAGTTGCAGGAGATGATGCGCATGTAGATAACTACACTCTTATTAAGCATCAAGTAGAGAATTGTAGAAGTTTTGAGCATTTTAAAAATGTAGCGCGAGATAGAGCTGTAACGGTATTTAATGGTAATATATATGTTGCTGCCGGAGCTAATGCAACAGAGGCTTATCAGCAGAATAATAATATTCTTCTAAGTGATGAGGCCGCAGTTTATACGAAGCCAAATCTGGAGATATATGCCGATGATGTAAAGTGTAGTCACGGAGCGACAGTTGGTCAACTTAGCGATGATGCTCTATTTTACATGGCACAAAGAGGCATATCAAGCGATTTAGCCAAAGAACTATTGCTTGATGGCTTTATTTTGGAAATAGTAGATAAAATATCTACACCAAGTATTGTTGAAAGATTGCGAAATAGTACAGATAAAGAATATGAGCTATAATATTGAGGATATACGAAACGATTTTCCAATACTTAATAGGATACAGGGTAAATACCCCTATACCTATCTTGACAGTGGTGCTACGGCGCAAAAGCCTCGTGTTGTAATAGATAGGATAAACGAGATATTGGAGAGGTATAACTCAAATATACACCGCGGAGTGCATGAACTTAGTGGCTATTGCACTGCGGCATACGAGTCGGCACGTGAGGATGTTCGACGCTTTATTAATGCAGAATCAACAAAAGAGATAATATTTACCTCTGGGGCAACAGCATCATTAAATCTTGTCGCCTACTCGTATGGTGAGAGGTTTATCAATAAAGGTGATATAATAGTGGTGTCGGAGATGGAACATCATGCGAATATTGTCCCGTGGCAGTTATTCCCTTTAATGATAACGGAGAGCTAAATATCGATTTGATAGATGATATAATAACCAGTGAAGTTAAAATTGTTGCCGTTACAGAGGTATCCAATGTTCTTGGAACGCGTAATGATATAAAATATTTAGCAAGCAAGGCACACAGTGTGGGTGCAATCATTGTAGTAGATGGCTGTCAAGGGGTTGTTCATGGAGCGGTTGATGTTACTGATTATGACTGTGATTTTTATGCTTTTAGTGGACATAAATTATATGCTCCAACGGGTGTTGGGGTTCTTTATGGTAAAAAACAGCTATTGGAGAGTATGCCTCCTTTCTTAGGGGGAGGTGATATGGTGGCACGAGTAAGTTTTCACCAAACAACATTCGCGGAATTACCCTTGAAATTCGAAGCAGGTACTACACCATACATTGAGGCTATCGCTATGGCTGAAGCCATAAAATATATTGAGAATTTGGGCGTAGATAATATTGCAAAACATGAACACTCAATGTTGGATTATGCAACAAATAGACTTAAAGAGATAGGAAATATCACAATATATGGAGAAAGTAACAATAAATCACCTATTATCTCGTTTAATATTTACGGGGCGCATCCATACGATATAGGAATGATATTAGATAAAATGGGGGTGGCAATACGTACTGGTAGTCATTGTGCTGAACCTATAATGACTCATTATAATGTGACGGGTATGGCGCGCGCTTCATTAGCACTATACACATCAAGGGAGGATATTGATAATTTTATTAAGGCTGTAGAAAGAGCAGCTGCAATGTTAAGGTAGATGTTTATTGTAATTGAAGGATTAGATGGAGCTGGTAAATCGACACAAGTGTCATTACTACGCAAAGAGTTTGAGAGGAGAGGTATAGATGTTGAGTATCTGCACTTTCCTCGTTTTAATGCACCCATTTTTGGAGATATGATAGCACGTTTTTTACGCGGAGAATTTGGCAGTGCCGATGAGGTGAATCCATACCTCGTTGCCCTATTATATGCTGGAGATAGAGCTGATGCAACGAAAAAAATAGAGGCGTGGCTTGCAGAGGGTAAGACAGTTATCGTTGACAGGTACCTTTATTCAAATATTGCATATCAGTGCGCAAAAATAGAAGATGATACTGAAAGAGAAAGACTTCGCGATTGGATTTTCGACTTAGAATATAACGAATATGGCATAGTGAAACCCAATATATCAATATTCCTAGATGTGCCATTTAAATTTACAGAGAAGAAATTAAGCGAGGTACGAGAAGGAGATGATAGAGCCTACCTTAAAGGTGCTAAGGATATACATGAAGATAGTTTATCGCTGCAAGAGAGGGTGCGTGCCGTATATCTTAATGAGGCAGCTCGAAAGGATAGTCAGCTGAAAGTTATCGAGTGTTCGTCGCCAGAGGGAGATATGCTACCACCAGAAAAGATTTTTAAAAAGATATCACAATACATTTAACAAATTAAAAAAGAACCATGAGAAACAGAATTATGTTACTACTATCGTTAGTAGTATTACTTGTCTCTACTGCTGCTTATTCCCAACAGCAACCACAGCAGCTACCTGTGGATGAGAACATTAGAATGGGAACTCTTCCAAATGGCATGAAGTACTACCTTTACAAGAACGATAAGCCTAAGGGTTTGATTAATTACCATATCGTTCATAACGTTGGAGCTATCCAAGAGGAGGATCACCAGAATGGACTTGCTCACTTCTTGGAGCATATGGCATTCAATGGTACCACCAACCTACCGGGTAAGATGCTACTTGACTATCTTCAATCGGTTGGGGTTGAGTTCGGACGCGACATAAACGCTATGACAGGTACCGAAATGACAACATATATGATTAAGAATGTTCCAAATAAGCGCGAAGGTATCATAGATACTGCTATCATGGCTATTGCTGATTGGTCGGGCGGTGTTGCTCTTGAGCATAAAGAGATTGATGCTGAACGTGGTGTTATCCTTGAGGAAAAGCGCACTATCGACGGCCCTCGTCGTAGAATGCAGATGCAATTTATGAAACATGTTTTTAAAGGTACACTATTCACTGAACGTGATGTTATAGGCCCTGAGAGCGTGTTGAAAAATTTCAAATATCAAGATATTAAAGATTTCTATCACAAATGGTATCGCCCAGATTTACAAGCTGTTATCATAGCTGGTGATATGGATATAGATGCTATGGAGGCAAAGGTTAAGAAGATAATGGGCGCTATTCCTGCACATAAAAACCCAACTCCTAAGGAGGTAATAGTTGTTAAGCAGACACCAGAAGATTATGCAGTTGTTGTTACAGATAAAGAAAATACATCTACCTCTGCATCAGTAATAACTGTTATTCCTGCATATGACGAGAAGCTTAATAGCACCGACTTTTCAATAATAAAAGGTCTTACAACAGGCATTGTAAGGTCTGTTATGGCAGAGCGTTTTGGAGATATTGCAAAACAACCAAATGCTCCGTTTATGAGTGCAAGTTTTGCAAGACAAGGTATCTCGGAGTATAATGATATCATCGCATTTAGTGTCTCTACAAAGAATGGAGAGTTAGCAAAAGGTCTTGAGGCTGCAACTAAAGAGGTTAAACGCCTATACGAATTTGGTGTAACTGATGATGAGGTTGCTCGTGTTATTGCAAACTATGAAACAAGTATAAAGAAAGAGTACGATAACCGTGCAGAACGTAAAACAGAGGCGATAGCAAGAATATTAGAGTCTAATTTCTTAAATAACAGCCCTATGTTGTCACCAGAGATGAAGTATCAGATTTATTCTGCTATATTACCTCAAATAAATGCAGCTGCTATCAATCAAATGCTTCGCGAGTTCTTCCCACAAGGCAAGAATATAATCTTTGCATCGACACCGGAAACTCCAGAGTTTAAGCCAACAGAAGAGTCGCTTATGGCAGCATATAACGCAGGATTAAATGCTACTGTTGAGGCTCCGAAAGTTGTAACCATCGACCGTCCACTTATTGCTAACGAACCTGAACCTGTTAAAATAAGGAAAGAGAGCAAGGATAAGTTAGGTAATACAGTATGGAGACTTAAAAATGGTGCTAAGGTAGTTGTTAAGCCAACCGATTTCATGGCTGACCAGATTATGTTTGTTGGTAGTCGTAAGGGAGGAAGTAATATGCTTTCGGATGAGGTGGTTTTCTCGATGGACTTTGTTACTTACATGCTACAAATGTCTGGTTTAGGTACTTTCAGCGCAAGTGAACTACCAAAAGTATTAGCAGGTAAAAGTGCAAGTGTAGGAAAAAGTATAGATAAATATTCGCACTCTGTTAGAGGGGGTACTGTTAAAGCAGACATAGAGACAATGTTTAAATTATTGTACTTGTCATATACAGCTCAACAGTTAGAGCAGAAAGAGTTTGATATCCTTATGGGTATGGTTAAGTCGAGCTTACAAAATATTGAATCAACACCTGATTATCAGTTCCAAGTAAAATATCTTGAGACTCTCTATGGTAAACATCCACGTATTAAACCGGTAAATAATGAGACAATTGGTTCAGTAAAACTTGACTATATAAAAGAGATACATGATACTTTCTTCGACGGTGTTGGCGGTATGACTTTCGTATTTACTGGTAGTGTTGATGAGGCAACTCTTAAGCCGTTAGTTGAGAAATATATTGCTACGCTTCCTAAAGGTGGTAAGAAACATCAAAAAGCTACATCTGTAAAGCTAAAAGAGGGTGTTATCTCAGAGAAGGTAGCTATTAAGCAGGAGTCACCAAAGACAACATATACAGCTAAGTTCTATACCGACGATATCAAAGATATAAGTATTAGAAGACAGGTAACAGCTCAACTACTTCAAGCTGTTCTGGATGTTAAATACACTAAGAGTATACGTGAAGAGATGGGGGCAACTTATGGTGTTGGTTCTCAGGTGTCAACAACGAGATTCCCTAAACCTCAATATGCTATTAATGTTAAATTCGATACTGAAGAGTCTAAGCTTGTAACTGCAGCGCCACAGGTGAAGAAAGAGATAGTTGACATAGCAAATGGCAGCGATATATCATCGGAATTAGAGATAGCGCGCGGTGCTATGAAGAAAAATTATGAGAAATCTATTGCGTCGAGTAATCAATTATGGATGAGCTGGGTACTTTCACACCATCTATATGGAAATAATAGTTTCACAGAGTATCCTGCAGCTGTTGATACAGTATCAGCGGCAGATATTGCAGAGTTAGCAAAAGAGATACTTGCTTCAGGCAACCATATAGAGTTTATAATGGTACCTGCGGAGTAGATAAAATCCCTATATTTAGTCGCCCCTTAAAAAGGCTGGCAGAGATTTATAATCTTGGCTACCCTTTTTAAGGGGCGACTAAATAAATGTTTGGTAATCTAAAAAAAAGTTCGTACCTTTGCAGCGCCTATTTAGCATAATAGGTATTTTAATTTATTAATTATAAAATTTATAGACAATGGCTGTAAAGATTAGGTTAGCAAGACATGGTAAGAAAGGGTATCCGGTTTACCATATCGTAGTAGCTGACAGCAAAGCACCACGTGATGGTAAATTTATTGAAAAGTTAGGTACTTATAACCCTAACACTAACCCTGCAACTATCAACATTAATGTTGATTCGGCTGTTAAGTGGTTAAACAACGGAGCGCAACCAACCGACACTTGTCGTAATATCTTGTCGTATAAAGGTGTGCTTATGAAACGTCACCTTTTGGGCGGTGTTAAAAAAGGAGCTTTCACTATGGAAGTTGCTGAAGAGCGTTTTGAAAAATGGTTAGCAGAGAAAGCTGCCATAATTAATGCTAAAGTAGATGGTTTAGCTGAGGCAAAAGCAAACAATAAGGCGGCACGCCTTGCTGAAGAGCAAAAGTTAAACAAGTTACGCATAGAGAGTATCGCTAAGAAAAACGCTCCTGCAGAAGAGGTCGTAGAGGCGGAAGAAGAGGCTACTGAAGAGGTTGCTGCTGAATAAGCATTACTCTAAAGCGTAAAAATAGCAATGGAGGTGTCGATTAAGGCTTTAATTAGTCTTGATTGGCACTTTTCGCTTTTTTGCTTAAGAATTTGAATGAGTAGGTTATTGTTTGTACGATATTTGTACTAATTGGTAATTTACATAAACGAGGTTGATATGTTTGACGATATGAAGATGAGTACAGTTGGTAAAATAACCAAGCTGTATGGGAAAAATGGAGAGTTGGTTGTTAGGCTATACGATACATTCATTAGTGATGAAGAGTTTAGCGCACCTTTCTATGTCAAATTAAATGGTATTACCACACCTATTTTCATTGGGAGCTTTACACAACAAGGTAAGCAAAAAGCAGTTATTGAGTTTGATGATTTTGATAATGAAGTGCGCGCCCGTGATTTAGTTGGATTAGAATTACTATTTCCTACTGACGAAAATACTGATAATGAAGAATTTTCATTAGAGGGGCTTGTTGGATTCACTCTAAACGATAAAAACAGTGGTAAAAGTGGCTTTATCACCAGCTTTATCGACAATCCAAATAATCCTCTGTTTGAAGTGGATATAGATGGTATTGAGGTATATGTCCCTGCTGTTGAGGATATTTTTATAATGGTTGACATTGATGCGGAATATGTTGATGTAAACCTACCCGACGGACTTCTTGATTTGTATGAGACCCCCGAAGGATATGAATATTAATCGTGTAAGAGTCATTGAAAGAGTGAAATACTCGCTACGATACAAACATAGGAGAGGGCACAGAATACATTCACCCTATGTGTATGGTGTCGTACGTGAGTTTTTCGTAAAGAAAACACCATCTTCATTAAAAACACATCCGGAATTGATTAACATGCTGTGTGGAAATGGAATAAAATATAATCTTGCGTACCGCGTAGGGCAGTTTATGACGTATAATAATCTTAACAGCGTTGCCCTAAATCCTACCGACTATAACAACGAAGATTTGGTTATCTTCTCAAATATGTCGCACCACTCCAGCTCCGTAATTGAAAGCATGAGGGAACGGGGTAATCGTAGTGCAATAATTTTCCTTAATATATACCGCCGCAAAGAGTGTCGTTCAAAATGGCGTGGGATTATAGGACTTAAACTCGACCTATACGAGTTGGGAATCGTGGTTATTGACGACCACCTAAACAATGAATATTATAAACTTAAAATATCATAGAAATATGGCTATCTACACAAAAACTGGGGATAAAGGGCTAACTTCGCTCGTTGGAGGCACAAGGATAGGTAAAATTGATGTTAGATTAGAGGCTTATGGCAGTATCGACGAACTATCTTGCTTTGTTGCGCACCTACGCGACCTAATAATGACAGAAAAGAGGCTCGAGAATGAGATGATAGAGGAAAAAGTAGAGTTATTAAACTACCTCTCAACATTAATGAATATCTCCTCACGCTTAGCAAGCGAAGATGAATGGCGCGACAAGATGCCTGAAATAACAAACGAAGATATTGCTCATATTGAAAGTGCTATGGATAGAATATCCAATGAACTTGACGCTATAAAGCGTTTTACGTTACCTGGGGGCGATCCATTAGTGTCGGCAGCACATATTGCCCGTTCTGTTTGTCGTCGCGCAGAAAGAGTTATTTTACGAGTGGAGGCGGAAGGGTATAATGTTGATTGGAATAGTAAGCTATTCATTAACAGACTATCTGATTACCTCTATTTAATATCAAGATTATTAACTAAGAAACTGAAAGTAAACGAATTATATTGGCAAGGTAAGGAATAGGGTATATTAAGGGCAAAATTTTTATATAAAAATATCCGATATATCATTTATTATCACTAACTTTAGCGTTTTAAAAGCGTCAAATTTAAATTATATGACAGAAGAGAGAATTATTAGAATTAATATT
>CAYIZU010000009.1:0-21331 GCA_964367795.1 uncultured Rikenellaceae bacterium
GCGCATGATTCATAATCATGAGGTCGGCGGTTCAAGCCCGCCTCTCGCTACAAAACAATTAGGGAGTTAGTAATATTACTAACTCCCTAATTGTTTCTTTTATGGGGTCAAGTTGAAATTCTTGTTGGCAGATAGTCGGATTTATTCAATTTAGAGAATGTTTTTCGTGTCTCCGACGGCTCGTTCTCCCAAACGAGCCGTCGGAGATATTACAAAAAGAAGAGACCGCCTCGAAATGATTCGACACGGCCTCTTTTTCCTTCAACAAGAATTTCAACCTAACCCACTATTTTAGTGTTTCTTCTTATACTCCTCAAGTCCTTTCTCAAGGAATTTTATAAATGCCTCAATATCTTTTTCATAAGCAATAGGACCACTAAGCAGTGTCGCATCGGCATCTGTATCAGTAACTACATAATATGGTTGCGCATTGGTCTTATATTTCTTAATCTGATAAGCTCCATTAATCTTACCCAAAGTCTTTTGCACTTTACCTCTATGATCTGTCACCCACTCGCTCTCGTCAAGTTTACGCTTATCATCAACAAAAAGTGATACAAATACATAATCCTCATTAAGCATCTTTTTAATACGCGGGTCAGATAATACTGTTTGCTCCATATCACGGCAGTTAACACAGCCATGACCTGTAAAATCTACAAATAGAGGTTTATTTGCCTTCTTGGCGAATTCGGTTGCCTCTTTAAGATCGTAGAAGCCATGTAAGCCTGGAGGATGATAAAGAATATCATCAAAACGAACACTCTTAGGCATCTGTATCTCGTTGCTGTTCGATTCTACATGCACCACATGCCCTCCTGAATTATTTGCCATATTGAAATCCATTGTTGCCAACGGAGGAAGATAACCCGATAGAGCTTTCAATGGAGCTCCCCACATACCAGGAATAAGGTATACAACAAACGAGAATACCGCAATGGCCATAAATAACTTAGGTACTTTAATATATGGTGTATCTGAATCATGAGCAAATTTCAACTTTCCTAATAAATACAAACCTAATAGCGTAAATGTCACTATCCATATAGCAAGATATATCTCACGATCTAATATACCCCAACCGTATGCCTGATCGGCAACAGAGAGGAACTTGAAACCTAAAGCCACCTCAACAAAACCAAGAATAACCTTCACAGTGTTTAGCCAACCGCCCGACTTAGGTAGATTCTTAAGCATTGATGGGAAGAACGCAAATATTGTAAATGGAATAGCGAAAGCTGTAGAGAAGGCAAGCATAGTAAATATAGGCTCCCACACGGCACCTCCTGCACCACTTGTTGACTCAACAAGAACAGTACCCACAATAGGACCTGTACATGAGAAAGATACCAACACAAGAGTTAGTGCCATAAAGAAAACTCCCGTTAGTCCTCCTTCGTCCGACTTCGCGTCCGACTTATTTACCATCCAACTCGGTATCACTATCTCAAAAGCACCGAAGAACGATGCCGCAAAAATCATAAATACCAAGAAGAAAATAATATTTGGCAACCAATGCGTTGCTAACCAGTTAAATATATCTGCTGTTACAGCATCTCCTCCAACTAATTTAGATATTAATATTAGCAATGCAATAGGAACTGTATATAATGCAACTATTGAAAATCCAAATATCATAGCCATACTGCGCCCTTTAGCCTTAGACCCACTCCCTTTCAAAAAGAAAGACACTGTCATTGGAATCATTGGAAATACACAAGGTGTTACAAGAGCAAGGAATCCTGCGCCTATAGCTGCAATAATTGTCCCCCATAACGAATCTTTTTCAGGAGCGGCAACCGCAGCCGCATCTGCTCCGTTTTCAGACATTAGGAGTGCATTATCCAACATACCACCTGCATCTATTGCCGTAGCAAATGATGTTGTTGCAAGCGTTGCTATAACAAACACAGCTAAAATAAAAAATAATTTTTTCATTGATTTTTTGTTTTAATTAGTATTACGCGGTGCTCATTACTCGAGGCACCAAATATTTATTCACTGTTTCTATAAACGAAAAAGTAATGTTTTTTATTGGCATAAAGTCAAAATTTACATTTTTTTTCTTAATAAAATCGACTTTTAATACTCTATCGGGGGACAAAAGTAGCGTTTTTTTGGCAATAAAAAAAATTTTCGCTAATTTTGCACCGATAGATGATAGGATATTTTATTAATAGCAAATATTATGAGTTTACAAGAGTTAAGCGAACAAGAGATAATAAGACGTAACTCTCTTAATGAGATGCGCCGCTTGGGTATAGACCCATACCCAGCAGCAATGTATGAGACCAATTGCACTGCATTAGAGATAGGAGGTTACTCTCCTGAAGAGGGTAATTTTCAAGATATTTCCATTGCAGGGCGTATAATGACACGTCGTATTATGGGCAATGCCTCTTTTTTTGAACTACAAGATCATACGGGACGTATTCAGGTATATGTTAAACGTGATGAATTATGCCCCGAAGAGGATAAAACATTTTATAATACAGTGTTTAAAAAGCTTTTGGATATAGGTGATATAGTTGGGGTTAAAGGTCGCGCTTTTTTTACTCAAACAGGCGAATTATCGGTTCACTGCTCGCAGTTAACTATTCTATGTAAAACACTTCGCCCTCTTCCTATTGTTAAAGAGAAAGATGGTGCAGTGTATGATGCCTTTGTTGATCCAGAGCAACGCTACAGACAGCGATATGTTGATTTAATTGTAAACCCAAGCGTACGCGAGACTTTCTTAAAGAGAACAAAAATAATATCAACTATGCGTAACTTCTTTAACGAAAGAGGTTATGTGGAAGTGGAGACACCAATATTGCAACCAATACCGGGAGGGGCATCTGCCCGTCCATTTATTACGCATCATAATGCCCTAAATATACCTCTATATCTACGCATTGCCAATGAATTGTATCTTAAACGTTTGATTGTAGGTGGCTTCGAAGGCGTTTACGAGTTTGCAAAAGATTTCCGTAATGAAGGAATGGACAGAACACACAACCCAGAGTTTACCGTTATGGAGATATATGTTGCATACAAGGATTACAAATGGATGATGGAGTTCACTGAAGAGATGTTAGAACGTGTAGCTATCGCCCTTCATGGAACTACCGAAGTAATCATTGGCGAGCATAAGATAAATTTCGCAGCTCCATTCCGCAGACTATCTATGACCGATGCAATTAAAGAGAAAACAGGATTTGATATAACAGGTAAGAGTGAAGAGGAATTACGTGCCGCATGCGAAAATATGGGCATAGAGATTGACAGCACGATGGGTAAAGGTAAGTTAATTGATGCTATCTTTGGTGAAAAGTGCGAAGACGACCTTATACAGCCTACATTCATTATCGACTATCCAACGGAGATGTCGCCATTATGTAAACGTCATCGTGAAAATCCTGATTTAACAGAACGTTTTGAGCTTTTCGTTTGCGGTAAAGAGCTTTGCAATGCCTATTCAGAGCTTAACGACCCTATTGATCAATTAGAGCGTTTCCAAGAACAGATAAAGTTATCTGAAAAGGGTGATGATGAGGCTATGTTCATAGATATGGACTTTGTTCGTGCTTTAGAATATGGAATGCCAACCTGCTCAGGAATGGGTATTGGTATTGATAGGCTTACCATGTTCATGACAAATAATATGTCTATCCAAGATGTACTATTCTTCCCACAAATGCGTCCTGAAAAGAGGGCGGCAAATGATGATGTTGAAAAATTTGTGGAGTGTGGCATACCAGAGGAGTGGGCGGATGTTATTAAAAAGATGGGCTTCACAACGGTTGCTATCTTCAAACAATCGTCGGCATCGAAGCTATTCAATGATTTATGTGGATATAACAAGAAAAATAAGTTAGGTTTAACAAATCCAACTAAAGAGGATATAGAGCGTTGGTTAACACAGGAGTAAATTATGCGAAAAATAGTTGCAGGTAATTGGAAAATGAACACTTGTCCAAGTGAGGGTGTGAACCTTGCTAAGAGTGTTGTTGAGATGTCGAAAAGTCTCACTAAAGATGTTGAGATTATTATTGCACCACCATTCACTCACCTATCAGAGGTTTTTAATGTCGTTGAAGATAGTAGTGTTGCATTGGCAGCTCAAAATTGCAGTGATAAAAGCGAGGGGGCATATACCGGTGAGGTATCCGCAGTAATGCTTGCCTCTTTGGGTGTAAAATATGTCATAATTGGGCACTCAGAGCGTAGGGAGTACTACGGTGAGGGTAATGAGCTGTTGGCAAATAAAATGAAACAGCTATATGCTAATAACCTAATACCAATATATTGCGTTGGAGAGAGCTTGGGAGAGCGAGAGTCGGGTATGCAAAACGACGTAGTAAAAAAGCAGCTACAAGAGGCTCTTTGGGGTTTTGATAAAGAGTCAATCTCTAAAATAATCATAGCTTATGAGCCTGTATGGGCTATTGGAACTGGTTTAACAGCTTCGTCGAAGCAGGCAGAAGAGATGCACTCTTTTATTAGAGAGGTTATCTTTACGCATTTTGGAGAGGTTGCTAATGAGATACCTATCCTTTATGGAGGTAGCTGTAAACCAAGTAATGCCAAAGAGATATTTGCCGAAAGTAATGTTAATGGCGGATTGATAGGCGGGGCATCACTTGTGAGCGACGATTTTATTGCTATTGCTAAATCATTTTAATATATGCCGAAATTCTTAATAATACGTTTTAGCTCAATAGGTGATATAATACAATGCATGAGTGTCGTTGGAGGAATAAAAAAAGAGTTCCCCAATGCCCAAATTGATTGGGTTACGCGAAGTGATATGGCACCTATATTGTCGATAGATAAGCGTATTAATAGAGTATGGGCATTTGATAAAAAAGAGGGTTTTAAGGGACTCTTAAAACTTTCGAGGATTTTAAGAAAAGAGCGTTATGATTATATATACGACGCGCATCTCAATATTCGTTCGGCGGTTATAAAGAGTCAATTAGTGTTTAATATTTTTAGGTTTCCAAAGGTTGTTACTCGTTCGAAAGATAGGATAAAACGGTTATTACTCTTCACTTGGAGGGTAAACCTATTTGATAAACCATTTATTGGCGTTAACTCATATCGAAAACCATTAAAAAAGTGGGGGATAAATGACTTTGGAGATGACCTATCTAAAGAATGGGTGTTCCCCAAAGAGGTTATTGATAGGTTTTCCAGTATTATAGATGAAAGAACAATAACACTTCTTCCTTCGGCAAACTGGGAAATGAAACGTTGGCCCGTGGAACACTGGAAACGGCTTATTGAGGCAATGCCCGACCATAATTTCCTAATCTTAGCTGGCCCTAAAGATGATTTTTGCGAAGATATTTATAGTGTTGATAGAGCAAGGGTGAAAAATCTTGCTGGAGAGGCTAATATATTGGAATCATGTTATATAACCTATATATCAAATGTTGTGATAAGTGGAGATACTGGTTTCCTTCATAGTTCTGATATGTTTGGAGTTCCAACAATCGCATTAATAGGCCCTACCGCTTTTGGTTACCCTAAATGGAAAAACTCTTCAGTTTTAGAGGTTAATCTGCCATGTAGGCCCTGTACAAAAGATGGGCGTGGTGTTTGTAGTCAAAACATATATCAGAGATGTATGGTGGATATAACACCTGAAATTGTAGCACGTTCAATAGAAAATATTAGCATATGAGAGAGTATATAGTTGAGTCAATGGAGGATAGTATTGCACTAAAGCGTGATTTTTTAGGTGATACTAATAATATAGAAAAAATAGAAGAGATAGCAGAGGTGCTTTTATCAACTTTAAAAAAAGGTGGTAAAATAATCTTCTGTGGTAACGGTGGCTCGGCAGCAGATGCTCAACATCTTGCAGCAGAGTTTGTGGGGCGTTTCCTCTACGAAAGATGTGCTCTACCCGCTATAGCTATCACAACAGACACATCAATATTAACTGCTATTGGTAACGACTATGGCTTTGACCATATTTTTGATAGACAGGTTGTTGCTTTAGCAAACGAAGGGGATATACTGTTTGTTCTTTCAACGAGTGGAAACTCGAAGAATCTAACCTTAGCTCTTCAAAGAGCGCTACTAAAGGGGGTTACAACTATTGGACTACTTGGAAGAGATGGAGGAGAGTGTAAGGAATTATGCAAACACTCAATAGTGGTAAACTCACAACTATCAGCAAGGATACAGGAGCTACATATAACGATAGGTCATATTCTTTGCGGTATTGTAGATAATAATATCATAAGGGAGGATGGAAGGATTGAAAAATAGAGCTATTTTTCTTGATAGGGATGGCACTATAAATATTGACTACGGTTATGTTTATAAGATAGATGATTTAGAGCTTATTGAGGGAGTACAAGAGGCTCTAAACATTTTTTATAAAGCTGGATATTTGTTAATAGTGATATCTAATCAATCGGGGATAGCTCGTGGGTATTTTTCAAAAGATGAATGCGTTAATTTCAATAAAGTTCTTAACGAGAGAGTAGAAAGTGGAGGGGCACATATAACTGATTTCTTTATATGTCCTCACCTTGACGAGGATGGTTGTTCGTGCAGAAAACCCAGCCCATACATGATTGAAGAGGCGATAGAAAAATATAATATCGACAGAGAGCTCTCATATATGTTTGGAGATAAAGATTCAGATGTTGAGGCAGGCGAGAGAGCTGGTGTTAAATCGTTTTTAATAACGGAGAAGACCAACCTACTCCACTACGCAAAACTATTAAAGACGGGTTCTAAAATAAATGAATTATGAATTTAGATAATATAAAGGGTAAAAAAATATTGATAGTGGGAGATATCATGCTCGACACCTATTATGTGGGTGATGTAAAGCGTATATCACCTGAAGCCCCCGTGCCGGTTGTGCGCGTTAATAGTACCTACACAATGCTGGGAGGTGCAGCTAACGTGGCAAATAACTTAATAGGTCTTGGATGTAACCCTTTGGTTGTTGGAGTTATAGGCAGAGATGCAAATGGAGCAGTTGTTAGAGAAAAGCTTGCGGAGTATGATATAGAGTCTATAATTGAGACAACGGAGTATCCAACAATAACAAAAAGCCGTATATTGGGTAATAATCAGCAAGTTTTAAGAGTTGATTTTGAAAGTGAAAATTTTTCGCTATGCGAAGATAAACTATCATCAATAATTTCAGCCATTGGTGGGGTTATGCCCAAGGTAGATATTGTTGTTATATCGGATTATAACAAGGGATTCTGCACCCCTGCACTTTGTCAAAAAGTTATAGAATTGGCAAAGGTCAATAATAAAAATGTTATTGTAGATCCAAAGGGTAAAAGTTGGGAAAAATATCGAGGAGCAACAGTTATAACTCCCAATCTAAAGGAGCTATCTGATATTTCAGAGATGGAAATTAATAATGATGATGCCTCTATTGCAGCGGTCGCTACGGAGGTTATATCTAAACTTAATCTTTCATCGCTTCTTGTAACGCGCTCTGAAAAGGGGATATCATATATAAGTAAAGAGTTTGCTTTAAGTATGCCTACCGAGGCAAGGGAGGTGGCAGATGTATCGGGAGCTGGCGACACCGTTGTTGCAACACTTTCTGCATCGTTAGCAGCAGGATTTTCCATAGAGGATGCGATAAGCCTATCCAATAGGGCTGCAGGAATAGTTGTTGGAAAGATGGGGACAACACCTATTCTTTTTAATGAACTCAAAACAGATCATTTATTAAGTAGCTCACATAGTAAGATTGTAACAAGAGGTGAGCTAACAGAGGTTATAAGGCTTCTAAGACTACAAAATCGCAGGATTGTATTCACTAATGGATGTTTCGATATTATACATTGTGGGCATACCCACTATCTTGAAAAGGCTAAAAGTTTGGGAGATATATTGATTGTGGCTCTTAATTCAGATAGCTCGGTTAGGCGTATAAAGGGAGACGACAGACCAATAAACAATGAGTTGGCGCGTTCAACGGTGATGTCAGCTCTTGCCTCGGTTGACTATGTAGTTATCTTTGAAGAGGATACCCCTTTAGAGGTAATAAAGGATATTAAACCCGATGTTTTAGTCAAGGGAGGCGATTATAATGTGCTGAATATTGTTGGCAGAGAGTATGCAGGAGAGACAACAACTATATCTTTTGTAGATGGGTATTCAACTACTAAAATAATAAAAGCTATTGGGGAGAAATCACCTAATGAAAATTAAATTATATAAAACGATGGAGAAAAATTTTATTGAAGAGCTTAAATGGCGTGGCATGATACAAGATATGATGCCCGGCGTTGAAGAGTTATTAACTAAAGAGATGGTTTCGGCATATGTTGGGATAGATCCAACGGCTGATTCATTACATATTGGACACTTGGTAGGTATCATGATGTTACGTCATTTACAGGCATGTGGTCACCGTCCTATTGCACTTCTTGGAGGTGCTACCGGTATGATAGGTGATCCATCGGGAAAGAGTGCCGAAAGAAACCTTCTTAATGAAGAGGCTTTAAAGCATAATCAGGATGGCATATTAAAGCAACTATCTAAGTTAATAGATTTTTCAGGAGATAAGCCTAATAGTGCAATACTTGTCAATAACTACGACTGGATGAAAGAACAATCATTTCTTGGTTTCATTCGTGATATTGGTAAGCTTATTACTGTTAACTATATGATGGCTAAGGATTCTGTAAAGAAACGTTTTAGCGGTGAGGGTGAAGGTATGTCATTCACGGAATTCACTTATCAGCTTGTTCAAGGATTCGATTTCGTTACTTTATACGAGAAGGAGGGTTGTAAGCTTCAAATGGGGGGCTCCGACCAATGGGGAAATATCACCACAGGAACCGAGCTTATACGCAGAAAATTAGGTGGCGAGGCTTATGGATTAACTTGTCCTCTTATTAAAAAGGCTGACGGTACAAAATTTGGAAAAACAGAGAGCGGTAATGTGTGGTTATCACCTCAATACACATCACCATATAAATTCTATCAATTCTGGCTCAATGTAAGCGATGAGGATGGTGAGAAGTATCTGAAAATATTTACAATGCTCCCGCGTGAAGAGGTTGAGACAATTATTAATGAACATCGCGAGGCTCCACATGCACGTCTTCTGCAAAAGCGATTAGCCAAAGAGGTGACTATAATGATACACTCCGAAGAGGAGTACAATAAGGCAGTTGAGGCATCGGATATACTTTTTGGAAAATCTACAACGGAGCAGCTAAAGAGCATTGATGAGGAGCTATTACTTCAGATATTCGAAGGAGTTCCTCAATTTGAGGTTAGCCGTAGTGAAGCTATCGGTATCCCTTTTTCGCAATTAACCACAGAGTTAGCAGCAGTATTCCCATCTAAAGGGGAGCTACGTAGATTGGTTAAAGGTGGAGGTATTTATATGAATAAAGTATCTGTTAACGACCCTGAAAGTGTAATAACAGAGGATGCACTTATTGCAAATAAATATCTACTTATCCAGAAAGGGAAGAAGAACTACTATCTTATTAAGTTATAATGAAAGGTATATCTGTATCAGATTTCTTGGAGTTACAAACGAAATCCATCGTTGTTGATGTGCGCACCCCCTCGGAGTATGCGAAGGGGCACGTTGTGGGCAGCGTTAATATGCCTCTCTTTAGCGATGAAGAGCGCGCAGTTGTTGGGACTGTATACAAAAAGCAGGGACGCAATTTAGCCGTAGAGCGCGGTCTTGAATTTGTTGGAGGTAAATTAGCTCGCTTTGTCCGCGAGGCTCGTAAGCTAACAGAGGGTGGAGAGAAAAAGATATTACTATATTGCTGGCGTGGCGGTATGCGTAGTAACTCATTAGCTTGGCTCCTTCACACTGCAGGTATAAATGTAAATGTTCTCATTGGAGGTTATAAATCATACAGAAGATATTTTCTATCCAAGCTACATTTGGGATATTGGAGGATGTTGATTCTTGGAGGTCCCACAGGATGTGGAAAGAGTGATATTCTCAATGAATTACATAGACAAGGTGAGCAGGTATTAGATTTAGAGGCTTTAGCTCGTCATAGAGGCTCTGCCTTTGGAGTTTATGGATATGAGGAGCCACAGCCAACATCCGAACAGTTTGGAAATGAGGTTTTCGATGTACTTAGTCGTTTTGATAATAGTAGAATCGTATGGTGCGAGGGTGAGAGTGCCTCGATAGGAAAAGTTTTCATGTCGCAAGAACTGTATAATTGCATTCAAGCATCACAGTTCATATATTTCACCTTACCCGTGGAAGAGCGCCTTAATCATATAATGCGCGATTATGGAAATTGCCCTAAAGAGATACTTATTAAGTCGTTTAATAACATATCTAAGAGATTAGGTTATGATAGAGCTAAGGAGGCGATAGAACTTATTGAACATGGTACAACAGATGATATTCGAGCGGCGGCAAATATAGCGCTACAATACTACGATAAAGGTTATGGACACTCTATTGAAGGGCGAAAAGGGGAGATAGTAGCACGTATTGAGGCTAAAGGCGACAATGCAATAGAAAATGCAAATATATTAATTAAGATAAAAGAGGATATATGCAAAAAATAGATGTTAGAGGTAAACTATGCCCTGAACCATTGATAATTACACGACGTGCTATTAAGCAGGCCGACGTCAATGAAGCTTTTGAGATAATATTAGATAATGACATAGCAACATGTAACCTTGAAGAGCTACTTAGAGAGATGAAACTACCATTTACAAGAGTGGATAATGGAGCGGAGTCAACTCTTCTATTTAGTCTTAATGGCGATATACCTTTGGCAAAAAATAGTGAGAATATCGCGTGCCCTATCCCATTAGATGCTAATGATGGTGATTATGTTGTGGTTATTTCTTCAGAGGGTATGAGTTCTGATGATGAACTTGGCACTATATTAATGCGCGGTTTTATCAACTCTATATCGGAACAAGATATATTGCCATCAAAGATTATTTTATATAATAGTGGCGTAAAGGTGTGCACAGAGGGCAAGGATACCGCTATAACACTTAAAGAACTAACAGGAAAAGGAGTAGATATTGTTATATGTGGCGTTTGTGTAGACTATTTTGAGATAAGAGACAAGATAGCCGCAGGACGTATTAGTAATATGTTCGAGATAACAAAAATCAAACGTACAGCAAGTAGATTATTATACCCGTAGATGGATTATATTTTAAATAAATATTTTGATAATGGCTCAACCTCCTATCCGAAGCCACGTGAGGTAAGAGACGCAATGAGCACCTTCTTGGCAGATAATGGAGGTAGCTATGGTCGTGCGTCATATCATGCGGCATATACCACAACACATCTTGTTGAGGAGTGCCGCGACTTGATGGGTAAAATTTTAGGAGCAAAGGATGGTGAGAATATTGCTTGGGCACATAATGCTACACATGCTGCTAACATTATTATTAACTCTTTGGAGCTAAAAGGGAAAAAGGTGCTTGTATCTCCGTTAGAGCACAACTCCATCACCCGTCCATTGATGGCCGCTGGAGCAGATGTAGTTATTATGCCCCACCTGGAGGACGGCTACATAGATTTAGAGACACTAACAGAGAATCTACATAGCATGACTCATGAAGAGATTGCTCTCATCATTATAAATCATCAGAGTAATGTTAATGGAGTTATTCAGCCTATAAATGAGATATATAATATCGCAGACAGTATCCCTGTAATGGTTGACACTGCTCAATCACTGGGGAACATACCATATAGTGTTGAATTCTGCGATTATGCCACATTCACAGGACATAAAGGATTATTAGGTCCAACGGGAATAGGTGGTTTCTACGCAAGAGACATATCAACAATAAAACCATTAGTATATGGTGGTACAGGAAGTAATTCAGCATCCTTTGATATGCCAAAAGCCTTTCCCGAATGCGTCGAAGCCGGTACACTAAATAATGTTGGGATTATGGGACTTAAGGCAGCGTTGGAGTGTAATGTGAGCTATAATCACACATTTGATGATTACATGCATTTCATGACGGAGGTAGCCAAAATAAGAGGGATAGAGGTTTTTTGCGCGAAAGAGATGAAACATCAGGGGAGGTTATTTTCATTTAGGCATTCTGCTATAGACGGAGCAGATATAACACATCGTTTGGAGAGTGATTATGGAATAGCTTGTCGCTTTGGCTTACATTGCGCTGCATTAGCACATAAAACACTAAACACCACCGAGAGTGGGCTTATAAGAGTTGCCACATCAAGGTATCACACAGTAAGGGATTTTCAATATTTCATCGAGGCACTAAGTAAAACAGTATAGCCATGCCCAAAATATTACTTTTTAACTCCATTCGTATGGTGATGCGAGCAGATAAATTGTGCCGTGAAAATGGTTTCGCGGTGAAGGTAATGCCTGTACCACACACTCATTCAACAGAGTGTGGCATGTCGCTCGTTGTGAACGACGAAGATTTTGAAGATATAGCAAAATCTTTAATATCAATAGAGTTTAAAGCAATAGATAAATTTTAGTAGAATTATTCGCATATACCCAGAAAGGTCGAATAGCGAAACTCTGTTTTGTGAATCGCTCGTTACGGAGTATTCACAAAACAGAGTTTCGTAAAAAAGGCTAAATTATCACCTGCTGCATAGATGCAATAATTGACTCTATTTTATTTCGTAAGTATACATCATCTTTCCTTCCGCATTAATCATAGAAAGCGTAAATTTATCCTTTTCAAAACCAAGTACAAGAAATCCTGTGTCGCCGTTATTATATTTTGTAAACTCCCCATTTCTTGGCTTACGCGATAGTGACGCCGATGGAGATACAATATATTCAGTATCTTTTCCAGTTGGTTTAAGATGTTGGAACGTGTGTACGTGCCCTGAAAGACTTAAATCTACGTCATGTTTTTGGAAAAGTTCTGCAACGCGCTCTTGCATCTGTGCCGTCTCTTTAGGATTCTTTTTACTGTAAGAGAAAATAGGGTGGTGCCCAATGACTATTCTCCAGCGCGCATCTTTTGCTTTTGCAAGTGTCTCATCTATCCACTTAACCTGTGCCTCTGGATCTTGTTTACGAGCGTCGGGATATCCATCCTCCTCATGATATTTATCAATTAATGGTACCGTATCGAAAAACATAACAAATATAGAGTCTTGCTCATGATCTTCAACACCCTCGAATCTCTTAGCATAGTAGCGTGCAGGCACATTCCATCTACGAGATTTCTTTGTATAATCTATAACAGCTTGTGTATTACCATGATACTCGTGATTTCCAAGAACACCATACCACGGGCAGTGTAGCTCGCCATGTGGATATATCAACTCATAGTTTGTCATAAATAGAGGGTCATCAACGCTCTCTACACCATTATAATGAAACATATCACCCGCGTTAAGAATAAATTCAGGCTCTAATGCCTCAGCATATACCCCCATCACTTTACCTATTTTTGTTTGATCAAATGCCCCGTTACGCCCGGCATCGGCAACGACAAACACATTGTAGTCAGCTCTTGGCAGTTTCGGGTCAACCGTAATAACAACTTCGCTACTTTTAGGAGCACATCCTAACACCGTTACTAATAATAGCAACAAAAACAACATTTTCTTCTTCATATTTTTCATTTATTAGGGAACACGAATTAAGAAAAATCTCAACCCGTGCTCAATTAATATATATTATCTTATTAAAAATTATATCTAATACCTATTACCGCTTTAGACCCATAGTATTCAAGTTGCATAACTTGCTCTGATACACCTTGATAGTAACGCAAAGGTTGATTTAAAATATTATTAATCTCCCCGAAAACTGTTATCCATTTATTTGCACGAACTGAAATATTGAAATCAAGATAGTTTACTTTATCATAGTAGCGATTATAGAATGCCGACTCACCCAATTCATCAAGGAAAGATGATGCAAAATTGTATGATAGGGCAGCTGAGATACGCTTATTCTCGTAGTAAAGAGAAAGATTAGCAATATGCTCTGGAGAGCCCGGAAGGGTTAAATCTTCTGCTTTCTGTCCCTCTAATAGCGGCTCGTTTTCAACCAATTTTGTAACTTGTGATTTAGTATATGTGTAGTTAGCATATAAACCAAAATTCTTTAGTGACGATGATATAAAACCTAAATCTTTCTGGAATGCCACCTCTGCACCAAATAGATATCCGTTACCTGCATTTAAAGGCTGTACAAACTTATCCCATACGGTTCCACCATACTCATAATCTTTAACAGTACCTTCAATAATAAAATCCTTTATATCTTTATAATACAAACCAGCTGTTATCATACCTGCACCCTTAGTGTAATACTCGAACATAAGGTCGAAGTTATTAGATACTGTGTTTCTTAGATTTGGATTACCTCTGTAATAATCTTCATCGTTGAATGTATCACCAGGAGCAAGATAACTGAATTTTGGGCGTGCTAATGTTGAAGTGAAAGCAGCGCGAATAATCATATTCTCTTTTGGTGTATATTTTAAGATGAAAGAAGGTAGTACGTTAGTCATTTTTCTATCATTAGGAGTAGCATCTTTAAGCTCATCTTTATCATAATCAATATCGAAACCGGTGTAGTGGATACCAGTTTGCTCGAAGCGCACACCAGCTATTAAGCTCAAAGTGCTCGATAATCTCTGATCTAACCGAAGATAACCTGCATGTATTGTCTCCTCACCAGTATAGTTACCTGCCTCCTCTTCAAGATTATGTTTACCCTCTTTAAAAATAGCATTATCGCTGAAATCAACACCGCCTAAGAACTCCTTGGTGAAGTATGTACCTGCTTTATAGTCTCCTGCTAAATAGTTATCTCGAGTCTGATTTGAATAATTAGATGCAGTGCCAAACATATTACTAACATAAGCAGCTTCGTCTATTAACTCATATTCATAATATATTTTTTCTTTGTTTTTGTTCTTGTTTTGATACTTATAGCCAAAACGAAGTACATTTGCAAACTCACCGCGTAGTAGGTCTAATTTGAAATCTAAAGCACCAATTAACACATCTTCATTGATATCTTGAAACTCTTCAGTGAACTCTTTTAAGTCAAAGTTAGCTGCTGTAAAATCCAATACCGACGGATCTGCAGCATTTATAATTGGCTGGCTTGCATTGCTAATATCATGAGTTAGCTCAACACCTTTTTGTCTTACTGATACATATCGTTCGTGAGGGCGCTTCTCAAATGCTTTAGAGTAATCAATATTCCAGTCCATTTCTAAACGTGAAAACTTATGCTCTCCGGCTATGTTATAAGTCTCTGTCTGCTGTTGCTCAAGGCGAGTATATTTATTATCTTCTACACCTCCCTTAGTCTCATAGCGCAGTTCTCCTTCATAGGTACCTGCCGAGTTCTTCTCTATATCTTTAATAGATAATCTATATCTATTCTCCCAGTCATTTCTACGGTTGAATAGTGCTTTTGCCTCAATTTTGTGATTAGGGCTAAATATGTAGTCTGCTGATAAAGAGTAACTTTGACGTTCACGTTGTACGTAATACTGACGCACTTGGAAATCATTGATATATATATCATCATTTTTATCCATATCCCACTCTGCCTCTATGTTGTCTGAACCAAAAGGATTATTCATATATGATACAGCACCAATAACTCCAAATTTATCATCAAAAAGGCGCGTTCCAAATGTCAAAGAGCCGTTATAGTTCATCTTACCAGATATTGCATTATAACCTGTCGAAAATGAGCCATTAATAAGTGATTGCGATGGCGCACTTTTAGTGATAAGGTTAATCGCGCCACCAATAGCATCTCCATCCATATCGGCAGTTACCACCTTTCTTACCTCAACAGTTTGAATCATATCTGAAGGGATAAGGTCGAGTTGCGCTGAACGTGTCTCACCCTCAGCCGATGGCGTGCGATTACCATTTAATGTGACAGAACTCAATTCTGGTGATGTTCCGCGCACCTGAACAAAACGAGCTTCGCCTTGGTCATACTGTACGTTGATACCTTGAATACGTTTTAATGCATCTCCTATATTATCATCCGGGAAGCGTTCCATTTGATCGCTTGATACGATATTTGTTACACCAACTTCATTTTTTTGCTGCTGAATTGACTTAGCACGCCCACTAACGATACCTTTAACAGTAATTTGCTCAATAGTCATACTCTCGGTAAAGATTATCTCTACTTCTGCAACTGTTGATGTTTTAAATGTTATTCTCTTTTTTAAATCTTCGTAACCAACATAGCTAACAGTTATATCATGGTCACCTGGAGTAATGTTACTGATATAGAAATATCCCTTCTCATCACTTATTGCCCCTTTCGTTGTTCCATCAATTATGATAGTTGCTCCGGGAAGTGGTGCTTTTAATGCGTTTAATACGCGACCACGCAGTGCTGACTTTTTAGTTGTTAATTTCGTTGTGCTATCTTTCACTGTAATTGTATTTGATGCACTAACATTTCCCACAATAAATAGACTCAATATAAGAGTCCAAATAATCAAATTTCTCTTCATCTTTAATTTTTTAGTTTTCTACCTCTTCTTGGCGACAAAGGTATTTGTTTATTGTTAACTAAATATTAAAGTGAATTATCAAGTTGTTTAGTTGTGATTACTTATTTGTTAAGATGGGATAGTGCTCACCTTCACAAGCGGCTACACTATTGGGAAAGACCTCTTTAGCTTCTGTTTCAAAAGGGTTAGGAGTATTTTTATCTAATTTATAACGCGTAGAGAAATGTGTCAGTATTAACTGCTGAGCATTGGCATCACGTGCTATTTCAGCAGCCTGTTTTGCAGTAGTATGCATACGCTTTTTAGCCAATACCTTATCCACCTCTAAGAATGTTGACTCTATCATTAATGTGTTCACTCCCTTTATCACTTCGCGCATCTTTTCGCATGGAGCTGTGTCAAGGCAATATGCAAATGAGCGTGGGGTGTATGGCTTAAATGTTACCTCTTTATGATTAATAATCGTTCCATCTTCACGTTCAATATCCCCTCCTCTTTTTACCTTTACTCTTTCGGCTATTGATAGGTTATAATATTCAATAAAGAATGGATTAAGATTAAGCTCCGGCTCTCTTTCCGTAAAGAGGTATCCAACAGTAGGAACAGAGTGTTTTAGAGGGATTGTACGCACACTAATAGAATTATTCTCATAAATTATCGTGCTTTCTTTTGTATTCACCTCATGTATATCAATTTTGTAGGTTATCCCTTTTTCAAAGAATCGGAAGTGATTTGTAAGTATCTCTTTTATTGGTGCAGGGGCAAAAATATCAAGAGCACGTGTACGTCCTAACATACCCATAGAGGATATTAGACCAAATATTCCAAATATATGGTCGCCATGTAAATGAGATATGAAGATATGGTTAATCTTCAATGGATTTATATCCCATTTTTTTAGACTTGTTTGTACTCCCTCTCCTGCATCAAGTAAATAGAACTGCTCACGCACATTAAGCACGTGAGCAGTTTGATGCTTAGAGATAGTAGGCAATGCAGAGCTAACTCCTAACGCTATTATCTCAAATTTCATATCTTTACAGATTATTCTTAGTCATTTTTCTCTTCTAACTGCGCCTTTAATGCTGCAAGACCTGATATATCACCAAGTGTTGTTTTTTCGTTAGATGAGTTTATGCGATTAACAGTTTTCTGTAATTCATCTTTATCATTGCTCGGTTTTTTATCAGTAGAAGGTTTTGTACGCTCCTCTTTAACTGCAACCACATTATGCGATAGAGTGATGCGCTTAGTTGCCTTAACAAACTCGATAACAGTAAAGTTAAGTTTATCTCCTACTGCAACTGGAGTGCCATCCTCTTTAGCTACCTGCTTAGTTGGAGCAAATCCTTCAACTCCTTCAGAGAAAGATACAATATAGCCTTTGTCTACAATCTCTGTAACTGTTCCCTCGTGCTCAGTTCCAACAACGAAAACAGTTTCAAAAACATCCCATGGATTCTCTTGTAGTTGCTTATGTCCAAGACTTAAACGACGGTTGGTTTTGTCTATCTCAAGAACAATAGTTTCAATAGTATCACCTTTTTGAGCAAACTCTGATGGGTGCTTTATCTTTTTAGTCCAACTTAGATCAGAGATATGGATTAAACCATCAACACCCTCTTCTATTTCAACGAAAACGCCAAAATTAGTGAAGTTACGAACTTTTGCAGTGTGAACAGTGTTAATAGCATATTTAGTATCAATAGCCTCCCATGGATCTGAAGTTAATTGCTTAACGCCAAGAGACATCTTTCTCTCTTTACGATCAAGAGTTAAGATAACAGCCTCTACTTTGTCGCCAACTTTCATGAACTCTTGCGCAGAACGTAGGTGTTGTGACCAAGACATTTCACTTACGTGAATAAGCCCCTCAACGCCCGGTGCTACCTCAATAAATGCACCGTAGTCAGCCATTACAACAACTACACCCTCAACTTTATCACCCACTTTAAGCTCTGCATTTAATGCTTCCCATGGATGAGGAGTTAATTGTTTTAAACCTAATGCTATACGCTTCTTAGCCTCATCAAAGTCAAGAATTACAACATTTAGTTTCTCATCTAACTTAACAACCTCTTCTGGGTGATTAACTCTACCCCAAGATAGATCCGTGATGTGAATTAGTCCATCTACGCCACCAAGGTCGATAAATACACCGTAAGATGTGATGTTTTTAACTGTTCCCTCAAGAACTTGACCTTTCTCAAGTTTAGAGGTAATATCTTTCTTCTGTTGCTCAAGTTCAGCCTCAATAAGTGCTTTGTGTGATACCACAACATTACGGAACTCTTGGTTGATTTTAACAACTTTGAACTCCATAGTCTTGTCAACATATATATCGTAATCGCGGATAGGCTTAACATCGATTTGTGAACCTGGTAGGAACGCCTCAATGCCAAATACATCTACAATCATACCACCCTTAGTACGGCACTTAATGTAACCTTTGATGATTTCGTCGTTGTTAAGAGCCTCGTTAACACGATCCCATGAACGTAGCTGACGAGCTTTTCTGTGTGATAATACAAGTTGACCTTTCTTGTCCTCTGCATTCTCCACAAAAACCTCAACTTTCTCACCAATAGCAAGATCTGGGTTATAGCGGAACTCATTCGAAGGAATAAGACCCTCCGACTTGTAGCCAATATTAACCAACACCTCTCTGTCTGAGATTGTTACAACAGTACCTTCCAAAACTTCGCCGCTTTGGATGTTTGATAAGGTATCACCATAAGCATCAGCGATAGCCTCTTTAGAGTCATTACCATATAGGCCTAACTCATTCTCGTAAGCATTCCAATCGAACGTATTAAGATCCGCAGAAGCATTTACGATTGCTTTTTCATTAATTTTACTCATTTTAACTCTTTTAAATAAATAAGTTGTTTGACATTATGTATAGACTCTCATTTCCAAAACGGAACGAGAATAATGGTGCAAAGGTAAAGATTATTTTTTAATTATCAAATAGTTATTAGTATTTTTTACTCTTTATTTTTATGTTATGACGTGGTGAAAAAATAAAAAAATTAGGTTATTTGATAATTTTTTCAGTTTTTTTTCATATATTTGTGGCTGTTTATTTACACGGGAGAAAATAATACAAAAATAAATATTAAAATATGGCAACATTAAACACATTAAGAACGAAGGGAAGTATGCTTCTAACAATAGTGATTGGTATATCACTATTGGCCTTTCTAATAGGTGACGGAGCATCGTTATTTAACTCTCAGGCTGTGAGCGTGGGAAAAATCAATGATAGGGAGGTGGCTCTTAAGGATTATGCGGAGGAAGTAGAGCTAATGACCTCATTGCGCCAATATATGACTGGGCAGTCGTCGCTATCAGCTGAAGAGGCGGAGTTAGTGCAAACTCAAACATGGTCATCATTTATTAATGACATAGCATTAGAGCCTACATACAAAAAATTAGGACTAAATGTATCGGAGGAAGAGCTATTAGATTTACTCAATGGCGAAGATATCTCTCCAGTAGTAAGACAATATTTTGCTAACCCACAAACTGGAATATTTGACAAGCAATTACTTGTTAATTATGTAGCAAGTATTAATAGCGACAAAACAGGTATGGCACGTCGTTTTTGGAACTTTGTAAAGAAACAGGTTTCAGATTATCATATGTCAATGAAATTCAATAATCTTGTTAAGAGTGGCATGTATGTCACAGAACTGCAAGTGGAGCAGGCATTTGAGGATAATAAGGATAATTACTCAATAGAGTTTGTTACAAAGAGCCTAAATACAATAAAAGATGAGGATGTTACTGTGACAGATGCAGATTTAAGAGCATATTATGAAAAACATAAGAGTCGTTTTGATTATCGTGATGCAAGTGAGGTTGAGTATGTGACTTTTGATATCGTGCCTTCAAAGGCAGACTATGAAGATGGGGAGAAGAAGGCGTTTACTATTGCAACAGAATTAGCGGCAGAGAAAGATGTTGAGCAATATGTTAACTACAATTCAGAGAGAAGATTTGATCCTACATATTATGATTTAAGTGCACTGCCAGGTTACTTGCAGTCTCAAATAGCTAATGCTCCGGTGGGTAAAACTTTTGACCCTAACTTCGAAGGAGATGTTTACTCTATTGCGAGGCTTAACAACGCGGAATACATGCCAGATTCTATTGGAATACGTAGCATAGTAGTCCTACCTACTAAGGCGGATAGTTTGTATAATGTAGCTAAGAGGTCGAGTGCCCTATTTGATAGCGTAGCGGTATCTTCATCGCTTTTGGGTATGGAGGGAACTGCAGTACAGAAGATAAATACAGGTACACTTGCTCCGCAATTCTTCGATAAGTTATCAAAAGCTAAGAGAGGGGAGACACTACTACTTGATGGTGCACAAGGCACTAAGCAGATAGTAAGGGTGGTTTCTCTTGGTGAAAGAGTTAAAAGATATCAAGTTGCAGAGGTGCAGTTTACGGTTGTACCAAGTAATGCTACGGAGCAAGATATATATCAGAAAGCCACTAATTTCATCAATAGCATATCTAATGGAAAGAGTTTTGAGGCAGCCGTAGCGGATAATCAGTATATAAAGCGTAATGCAATAGTGGGTATTACCGATCGTGATTTTGCAAATATAGATAACTCACGTGAACTTGTGCGTTGGGCATTTACTGCAAATGAAGGCGCAACTTCAACTGTTGTTAATGCTGGTAGTGTTAATATTGTTGCTTTCTTAAAGAAAAAGATGAATAAAGGAACTGCGCCTTTTGAGGAAGTTAAGGAGGATATTCGTCCGCTATATATATCTAAGGTAAAAATGGATATGGCTATCGCGGAGATTAGTAGTGCTTCTTCTTTAGAGGATTTATCATCTAAATTAGG
>CAYIZU010000010.1:0-9915 GCA_964367795.1 uncultured Rikenellaceae bacterium
TCAGACAAACCATAGCGACGCATCATTTCACTCTTAAGTGTTGGATTATCATTAATATCAAAAGATGCAGTATCAAAAATAAACTGACTAAGAGTCGTTGTCATCGCATTATCACCCTTAAGGGCAATAGGATCGATACAACCTGCCAATGTAACATCAACATCAATCTTAATACCATCTTGACTATCTGCTTGTGCCGTAAAGTTTACTATACCTGCTGAATAATCGGCATCGGTTATCTCATACTCAGCTGCACTTCCATCGGCTGCATTATATTTTATTACCGCCTTTGTAACATTAGAGTTCTTTGGATTTAAATATATAAATACATTCAATGAGCCATCAGTGTTAAGGACATACATTGAGTTATCAGCCGCAATTTGAGGTATACTCGTAACCTCCTCATGACTAAAACTATATATTTTAGGCGCAGTTACCATGCTAACATTAGAAAGTTCTCCATTTGAAGTCACACTATATATGGAAAACACCACTGAATTATCCGCAGGGAATACCACATCCGATCTATCAAGATTAGATTCAAATTTCTCTTTAGATGCATCAAGGAAAATACTATCACGTACTCCATCTATCTCCCATGCAACTAAATTTTGCACAATAGAGACATCCGAACTATTTTCCCAAGTAAGCACTACTCTCTCCCAGCCCACTTGAACCGCGTTATTATGCGTTCTATCAACATATTTTATCTTACCTCCATCTCCAGCATACTCTCTATAAGTATCAAGCTGGGTTTCACAACCATAGAAAAAGGCAATTGTCGCTATTATAAAAATTATTCTTTTCATATTATTCATTTTTTGCTCTATTTAAATACCTATTTCTTAATATATATCTCTAATTCACTAAAGGCTACTTGATTACCAACAGTCACCCATTTCGATAAATCATAATCATAAACCTCTGCAGATCTACTTGAATCATAATCCTCGTCATCATCATAACCTGCTAAAGCACCAGTTACAAATGTATCAAGCACTTTTAGCTTAATATATTTATACTTCACTTCATTCTCATCAACATCAAGTGATAGAAGTGCGTAAATAGGGTCTTTATCCGCAATATCAGTAGGGGTAGTAGATCCTGTACGCTCTGCATAAGGTGGATATTTATCTAAATCTGAGAAATATGCATAACCAACTGCATCCGCACACCACGTCTCTTCTGTTACTGTTAGCCTACCACGTGGCGAATTATAGGTCCCTAACTTAACCCATTCAGTACTTGAAGCTGTTTGCCCCCATATCTCAAAATCACTCGGAAGTTTACTAATTAATGATTGTCCATTATTATATGTAACATTTGAACCCCTATAGGCAACAAACCATGGCGAAGGGTAGCTCACAGATGCCCAATAGGCACTGTAAAGTCTAATTTGTACCAATACATACTCACCACCCAAATCGAATATCCACTCCTCTTTTCTCATATTATCTTTTGAAAGAAACGAGTGTATGCGACTTGTCTCTAAAGTCTTCTGACCTTTAGTGTCTCCGTCAAAAAGATATTTCCATCCATAGTTATCACCATTTTCAATTGATTTCTCAATACTTGCATCTTGCATCACGATACCATCACTTGCTAATAGCTCCGTTTGTAAGAACTCCACATTATATTCACTACGCCCAACAAGTTGTTTAAATTCATTCTCAACCCAAACAACAGCAGTCCCCTGCCCCTCTGAATTAAAAACAGCATTACCCGTCACATCTATAACACCTAAAGAGGTAGCCTCTGAAATTGGTAGCGACTTAATAACTAAATCTTTTTCTTTATTGTCAAGTGGATCGATACCGCGGTAGCCTACATATATAGTACCATCTGTTGCCCCAAAGGTATCTGTTACTTTTAAGGAGAAACCACCCCAAGAACTCTTGGCTGTGATATTATTTTCTGCAACTAAAAGGCTATTTGCCTCCAATGGCTCCGTAGAGAAAACAGTATCTATCGGTAAAGATTTCGACTCTCTGTTGTTCTTCAAATAGATAGTAACAGGCACATCGGTTTCAGCATTCACAAAACCATCAAGAACAATCTTTCCAGTTAAGTAGTAAGCTGTTTTCCTAATCTTCTGCTCCCAGTGGTTGGTATATTCAACCTCTATTTCAAACACATCCTCATGCCCCTTAACTAAATTAAAAGCCATTTCTGCTCCTCCCGGCACTTCGGTAAAAGCGAATGTATTCTTATCTGTTTCAACATTAAATACCTCTATCCCATCATCTGTACAAGAGAATAGAAATATTGACATCATTAAAACTACTAATATATTTTTCATATCCTTATAATTTTACTTTATTAAAAATCACGCTCTTAGAAACTTAACGATATTCCCAATGAATAGCTTTTAAGAATTGGATAGTTAAGAGCATTAGTACCTAACTCTGGATCCCAAAACTTAAAGTCACTTATCACAAATGGGTTATCCGTACGTCCATAAATCTTAACACGCTTCAATCCCAACTTATTAATTAAAGATGAAGGGAGCGAGTAGCTTAATTCAATATGACGACAACGTAGATAAGCTCCATTATACATAAAGAATGTACTGGTTGGTAAATCAGCTGGTTGATAACCGCCATCCACAGCTCCTGCACCAATAGTGTTAACATTAATACGAGGCCAGAATGATTGATCCACCATGTTAGTAGGAGACCAATGGCTATCAGCTATTGCTTGTAATACACCATATCCATCTTCAATAAACGGAGTAAACATATGTGGGTCAACGAAGAACGAACGCTCACCAACTCCTTGGAATGAGAACGAAAACTCAACACCTTTAAAATGCACCGCACCATTCACGCCATATGTGTATCGTGGAACCGTAGGTAGACCAATTGGTAACATATCCAGATTATTGATAACATAATCGTCATAAATATCACGGTATCTAATATCTCCTGGCTCTGTTTGAGAACCATATTTTGGAGATCTATCAATCTCCGCCACATCCGAGAAAATACCATTAGCTATATATCCACTAACCTGTGAAATATCGTGGCCAATTAAAGATTGATGCTCTAACGGTTTTACTAATTCCTCACTCTCTAAATAGTCGTAAACGCTCTTATTATAAGATAAATTACCTCCAATAACAACCCAAAAATCCTTACGGAACGCCTTCGTATAGTTAACACTTAATTCGTAGCCGTTAGTCTTTGTTTTAATGATATTACCTGGTATATCCTCCGAATCAAGAACATTACCCAGATCATCAGTATCAAGAATTACCGTATGAGGGAACAACTGTGTTCTGCGTTTCTCCGCGAAATAGTCAAAGTTAACTTGTAGTCCATCAAAAAGACGAATATCTGCACCAATATTATACATATTAGGTATTGACCATTGCATTTCATAACCCTCTACCTTGTTATTATTATGCACATCACCAAAAGAGGCTCTTACTTTAAATAAATCAACAAAGCTAAAGTTATTTTTTATAAACTCCTCCTCCGATAGTAGGTATGCTGCACCAATAGAGAATGATTTTGATATTAAATAACTATCAGATAGTCTCTTATTTCCACTCTCTGCATAGCTACCCTCAATAAAATATCTATTTTTATACCCATAACCTACCCTAACAGCTGAATTCTTATACATCAGTGATGATGAATCATCAATATTATTAGGATTCTTATTTTTATACTCCTGAACATCATAGATACCAAAAGCACTAACGCTATGGTCGCCAAAAGTTCTGTCATACATTAATTGTAGTTCGTAATCTGTTCCTGATAGCGATGTATTAACACTCGATAAATCCTCATATAATGGGAAACTCTTAACATAATCGCTATTGGTTTGTCTGATAGAATATACATTAGTCGAATAATAGCTATCATCTAAAGAGTAGGTAGCAGGAACAATATAAAATCTCTTAGAAGCATAAGACTCCTTCTGAAATATAACCGATGCACCAAATCTCAACCCTTCGGTTAGGAAATTAAGTTCTTGCTCGTAGCTAAACTTATTTACAGTAAAATATCTATCTGCAGTAGTAAATCCCTCATGTATTCTCATGTATGGGTTATCTGTCATCGTACCGGCATGTCCAAAGCGAATATGCTCCCATGTGTATTTATCATCCGTTGGGTAGACCATGGCATAATTTACAGGATTAGCAGCATAAGCTAACTTGTAGATTGCATCTCCAATATAACCTCTTTCACCCTCCTCATATTCACTGATATACATAGGCCCATTATATTCATCAATAGTGGTATAACTATTAACTGTTAACTTAATACCTTTGTTTAGATTTGCAACCATATTTGCCCTAAAGCTCATCATCTTGTTATCGATGTTAGCATTGAAAACACTTAAATCATCGCTCTTAATCATACCCATATCGTCGTTCATAGTAAACGAAGTATAGTATTGAATGGTTTTGGTACCTCCACTAACATTAACATTTAATCTGCTATTGTTCGTTTTAGACGTAAACAACTGCTCAGTCCAATCATTCGCGGGATATGCATATGATGGGAAATCACCACTCGCAGTTCGCTCAATTTTATCATTAGAGTATAGGCTTACGTATGGATTATTGCCATTAATCATTGAAGTGTTATACAGTTTCATATAGGTAACAGGATCTGCAAACTCAACTTCCATAGTAGGCTGTGCGATAACATTCTCATAAGTTGCTGAGATATTTATCTCGCCCGGAGCACTTCTCTTTGATGTTATAACAACAACACCATTAGCACCACGAACACCATACAATGTGGTAGCAGAAGCATCTTTTAATATTGAAACATCATCAATATCTATTGGATTGATACGTGCTAAATCAAGCTCTGAAATCTCAATACCATCCATTATTATAAGAGGCTTAACGTCCATACCATCTATCATGCTTCTCACACCACGGATATAAAACTCCGAATTTACTCTATCATCGGTTAAAATACCCGGTGAGCCATGATTTTGCCATCCAATAACCCCAGCAATATTACCCACAAGAGCAGGCGTTAAGTTTGAGTTTGATGTTATTAACTGACTACCCTTTGTTGAAGATATAGCACCAACAACTCGCGCACGCTCTTGAAAACCATAAGCTACTGACTGAGGGTCAACCATATCATCCTTTTGAATATCAAGATTAACAAGGATATTATTTGTATCGCGCATTACATCTATCTCTTTAACACTATATCCAGCAGCTGTAACCTCAAGAATCTCACCCACTGGTACCTTAATAGAGAAGAAACCCTCTTCATTTGTTGTAACCTTTATTCTGGTTCCCATTACACGTATTGATGCTTGTAAGATAGGGTTTCTATCAGCATCAACAACTTTACCTGTTACAACAATATAATCATCATCTTGCGTCTCTACCATCACTATTTCACTGGCAGCCACATCTCCACTAACACCGATGTTTAGCGTATTGGCTTTAACCACCTCTATATTGTTTAGTAATATCGCAATAACTGATAGGAAGAAAATACAGATACCTCTTCCCCTACCAATATTACTATTTATATTTTTATTCATAATCATCTCTTATATGTATTTATAAATATTATCTCTTTAGAAGAACATCACGTCGTCGATAACGACCTTGCCATCTGGTACATCAAATGTGATATATATCTCTGATGATGTTATCTGCCGCGGGAAATTAATAACTGTTATCTCTCCTCGTGCAGTACCAAGCTGAACATCTCGAACAACAAATGTTGGTCTAAAACCAGATCTATACATCACACTAACCTTCGTTGGCATATGTTTAACATCTGCATCAGAATCATCCTCTCTATATAACTGTCTAATAGCAATACCGTTAAGATTCGCAAATTGATAAGGCGACGTTGTCATCGTTACGGTCATATTAAGTTCATTTATAAAATTACTCTCTGCAACATACTCACGAGCAACAGTCTGCTCCTTTAAATCAGAGTAATAATCAAACATCTTAGCACCTAAATCATAATTATTATAATTCTGATCCTGCGCATTGAAATATAAACCTTGTAAATTAGAGGCTGCATCATCATGCGAAGCGGTATAGCCTGTCTCCCAGAAAGTCAAACCTGAAGGCATAACAGGAGCGTCGGTATAACGACCACCTTCAACTAAATCAGTTACTTCCATTAAATCGCTACCTATTAAGAAGTGGTCATGGTAGATTTTCACTTTAAAGTCTGGATTCTTAGACTTCATCATCTTTAGAGCAGCCACCTCAATCACATTATCATTAAACTTACTCTTCTCATTTCTTGTCAAGTCTGCTGATGTTAAACGCAGGTTATATCTTCCGCTTCCAAGAACTACTCTATTAAGATTTTTGTATGTAACAATATCTGATAGAGTGTTAATTGAGTAGTCAATCTGAAGATTTTTAACAGTGTCGCAAAACAACGCATACTCTTCATCTGTATTAGGTATATCATACACACGTATAACCTCATTCCTTAATGTTTCATCATAAGCAACATCGCTCTTAGGCACTGACTGCGCAATATCACCAACTAACTTCACTAAGTCAATACAATCTTCAAGCTCTATGTGGCGCTCAATAAATATCGCATCTTCATCACCGTCCATATTAAACTGCACGAAACCGGCTGCATAATCATCCGCAGTAAGTTCATAAAACTTCTCTGCTCCACTATTATCAACATATCTTACCTGCGCAAACTTCTCCTTTAAATCGCGCGGCTTAAGAAGAAGTGTAACATCTACACTTCCATCAGATGCTGGTATAAAGTATGATTTAGCCTCCGCTTTTGGAAGGAATTTAACCGACGGATGTAAAGAGTTCATCGGAGTAGCAACCACCATAGACTCTTTAGATTTTCTTCCTTCTGCGTCCATAGCATATAATTGGAAGATATACGACTGTGCAGTAAACCTAAAATCACTAAGTCCAACTTGTGCCATGTCGCTAGCGGTATCAAATGAAGTCCATGAACCATCAATAAACGCGGTATCACGTTCTCCATCTCCACTCCAAACAAGCATATATTTTGTAACCGTTGGATCATTAGTAGCATCCCACGAAAGGACAAAACGCTCCCAGCCCGACTCTATCTTTAAACCAGACACCTTGCCAACGTATCTTATCTTTCCTCCACCTGCAACATCTTCGTAAGTGTCATATTGAGACTCACAACCTATAAATAGGAATAGTGCAGATAGAATTATTAATAAATTTTTCATATTCTGTTTTGTTTTAATATGATATATGTTTATCGCAATAAGTAATATCACTGCGCCATATTCATTAATTATTTTTTTACAAAAAATTCTAATTCGCTAAATGAGATTTGCTCACTTGTATTAGCATCATTAACGTTACCTGATGTTCCTGCCACATCACCGAAAGTATCAAAATTATCAAGAACTTTAACCTTAATATATCGATATACAGTATTTCCAGCTCCTGTTAAGTCAACCTCCATAGACAACTCTGGAAAATCTTCTACCGAATCATAAGCCAACCTCTGCTCTATACCAATATATGTGTGCGCTGCCATTGAACAATCTCTACTCCATGCAGTATCGAATGTAGCCGATCCTTGTGCCGAACGATACTCTCCAATTTTTGTCCATGTGCCATCTAAATCATTCGTAGCATACACCTCAACATCACTCGGAAGTTTCTCTCTAATTGATAAGCCAGTTGTGTAAAACGCTGGTACAGACCCTGGATTTAAAGATGCAAATTGTGGCAATTGATACGGCGCAGCAAATTGAACATTCGAAACCCAATATTGAGTATGTAATCGCATATAAGCAACCTCACTACCATTAGAGCCAAGATCAAATATCCACTCCGACTGATCCATATCATTAACAGATAAGAATGCAAGATAGTCTTCGCCCTGTGTCTTTTTCACTCCATCAAAAAGAGCTCTCCAACTATAGTTTTCATCTTCAATCGAATTTACAACACTTGATGCATGCATAGATATACCCGTTAGCAATTCAGCCTCTAAATATGTTGTAGTAAATTCCTTGCGACTAACAATATTATTCTTTAAATCTTCTGTTGTAATAACAATTTTCGCATTACCATTATCATCCCATACATCATCATTTAAAGTTAATCGACAAATAGAATTGTTGTCATTGATATTAAAACTGTTAAGCATAATATCAGCCTCTTTTCCTGTGAACTTATCAATGCCTCGATAGAAAACATGCATTCTACCTACACTCTTCTCCGGCATATCGCTTATTAGAATCCTAAAACCATTCCAATAAGGCTCAACAGATATGTTCTCATCATTTAAAATAGAACTCACATAAGACTCCTCTGCTTCAAAAGATAAATTAATAGCATCAGACCTCTCATTCTTGTTATTTTTCAAATAAATAGTTACAGGAATAGTACCCGCCTTAACTAAACCATCCAAAACAAGCTCGCCAGATAAAACATAGGCATTATTATTCCAATCATCTTTATATACAGCCTCCACCTGATAAACCTCAGAGTGTTCTTCAGTGAGTGTAAATTTCATCACCGCACCACCAGGCATTGGTTCGAATTCAAACCTATCTGGTGTAATAAATACTTCAAAATCCCCGATGTTATTTTTCTTACACGAGAATAGTAGTGCAGGTAACAATAAAATTATTAATATCTTTTTCATAATCATCTACATTTTTAATTACCAGTAATATGTCTGTGTAATGTTTGACTTCTGAATCTCATCACTATCAATAGGGAAGAAGTTATCCTTAGGATAAGAGAAAATATTTTTATTTGATATATCAATATATCCTTTATATCCATTATAGTAATCAAAAGCCGAAGTTCCATCAATATTCCAACCTCTTAGAGGCTCGTTAAGAGTTAGCTCCGCCTCGTTCCAGCGACGTAAATCCCAAAAACGGTGGCCTTCGAATAACATCTCAACAGCTCTCTCTTGATGTATTATCTCTCTTAACCCCTCTCTTGATGTAATCTTCGATGGATCGTATGAGAAACTACTACTCCATGATGTCTCAATATCAGGTATACCAGCTCTTTTACGAACAACATTCAAGTACTCTATCGCTTTTGATATATTTCCACTCTCATTAAAAGCCTCTGCAGCCAATAAATACACTTCTGACAGGCGGAAAACCGAATGATAGTTTTGGAAAGTATTCATCCAACCAGAATTAGTACCACCATCAACATTCAAACCTTTTTTACACCAATAGCCAGTCACGTTATATACGCCTCTGTACTCATCATGTCTGTATATATCTTCGTTATTTTTAGCTCTAATTTGGACATTTACCTCTGGGCTGCTTTCACTCATTCTCAAAGGCCAGTATCCTCTATCAAAGCCTATATTAGCGTAAAAGCGTGGCTCTCTATCTATATGAGCATTTAACACATCCTCGTATGGAGATAACACTTCGCTATAAACAGATATCTTGTCTGTAGCAAGTTGACTAACACTATTTCTACCATCATAGCTCCAAGTCTTATCCATATTAATAGGTAAACCATTCTTCGTGTAATATAAATCCACTACATTACCTGTAACAGAGTATGCGCCTGTATTTACACCAGGGAATGCACTTTGTGGTGCAAAAGGGTGTGTTTTCTTCAAGGTGAAATATTTCATTGCAGTCGGGAAAGTTTTATCAACAGTAACCCATAGCCACTCTTCGCCAACAAATTGATGTGCAACTGAAGATCTTCGAATATCTTGTATTGTATTTAATAGATCTGTACTCTTGTTACTCTCGCCTTGTGACAATTGAATACCATTAGCATTAATAGCATTAATAGCTTCTTCGGCAGCCTTTGCAGCTCTATCCCATTTAGTAGGGTCTACTTTCTCAGAAAATAGTTTCTTACCATTCCTATCAACAAAACCCTGGTAGTCTGAATTACCATTAAACAATGGAGATGCCTGATATACTAAAGCACGAACCTTT
>CAYIZU010000010.1:9925-20698 GCA_964367795.1 uncultured Rikenellaceae bacterium
CATCCTGATTCATACATTTAATATAATTAGGGTCAATCGTTTTACGTGAAGGTAACGAATCTATCGCCTCGTCTAACAATCTCACAATTGTGTTAAAACAGCTATCAACATGAGAGCGCGGACGTTGAAGCGTCACAAGATCTGCATTCTCGTCAATATCATCCTCAGCAAGCGTGATTGGTCCATACTGACGAACCAACTCAAAATAATACCATGCCTTAATAGCCTTAACATATGCTCTATATTCATTAATCTTATCTGTTGATAAGTTACGACACAAGTGAGAATGTCTCAAGAATATATTACAATGCTGTATAAGAACATATCTGTTAGTATGGTTTATTGAACCCTCGCCAGCTTCAGAGTCTGCTCCTGACAGGAACTCTCCAAAATATATTCTATCACCCTCTTTACCCCACTTACTTCCGTAAGGAGAATAATAAGTTTGTCTTCCAGAACTAATAAGTGGTCCCACAATAAACTGATCGTTCGTTGAAGGGCTTACTGTATAATAGTCAGGTATGATATACTCATCACTTCCCGATATAGCAGGGTCAAAGACAAGATTACCATCCGTGTAGAATGCACCTTGATAACAAGTCAATAAATATGACTCAACACCCGTACTCTCTCTAAATATCTGCTCAAGAGTTAATGTTCCTCCATCTTCAACAACATCTAACCATTTAGCTGAACAACCAGCTCCAATAATAGATGAGAGCAACAAAACTATGAGTTTATTTTTAAATCTAATATTTTTCATACGTTTAATTTTTCTTTATTTATTAGAAGCTAAATGATATTCCTAACGACTGTGTCTTTTGGATAGGATAGTTAAATCCTTGCTCTCCAAGCTCTATATCCCATACATCGAATGAACTTAGAAGGAATGGATTATCCAAACGGAAATAAACTCTAACACTTCTTAGGTTTAGCTTATTAATAATACTCTTAGGTAAAGAGTAAGCAAACTCTATCTGACGCACACGAAGGAAAGCACCTCCATACATAAAGAATGTACTCTTTCTAACTGTCGACGTGCCATCTTTATAGTAATCCTCTTGTGGATTATGTTCTATAATGTTACTTGTAGATAAACGTGGCCAGAATGGATCATCAATCATATTACTCTCACTCCAGTAGCTATCATTTATAGCAGTTAGCATAGCTTGATCTCCTGCAAAAGGAGATACCGATTCTGGATCTATAAAGAACGAACGCTGTCCCGACCCTTGAAGAGAGAACGAGAACTCAAAACCTTTGTAATATAAGTTACCATTTAAACCATATATCAAACGTGGAGTTTCGGGTAAACCAATAGGTACCGCATCGTTAACATCAATTTTCATGTCACCATTCATATCACGATAACGGATATCCCCCGGTACAACACCCGGCTGATCAGGAGCGTCATCTATCTCTTTTTGATCCGAGAAGATACCTTCTGCCACATATCCAAAGGCTTGCGAAATATCTTTTCCAATACGCGACTGATATGGCTCAATATTTACAGACTCCTCTAACTCCATGAAAGTAGCCTTATTATATGTTGCTGTTCCACTCATGATAATCCAGAAATCATTACCAAAAGATTTTTGGAACTTAGCAGATATATCAAAACCACGCGAACGAACCTTACCGTTATTGTCAAGTGGTTCAAATTCCATACCTATTGACGCCGGAATAGACGTACGGTATGATATAATATTATGTCGTATCTCTTGATATATATCTGCATTGATTTCAATCATATCAAATAGTTTCGTATCTATACCGAAATTGACTGTCTCTGCAATCTCCCACTGAATATCGGGATTAGCATATGAATATATTTGATATAAACTTGGATTCACATTTGGACCATAACCAACACTTCCATCTAAGAAATATGGTGTAGAGATAACCGACCTGATAGATTGTAAATGAACATATCTTGGATCATCGATAACACCATCATTACCAACCAAACCATAAGATAGCCTAAATTTCAACATATTAAGCCATCCTGAATAGCGCGACATAAACGACTCCTTAGATATTATATACGAAGCACCTACCGCCGGGAAGAAACCCATACGGTGCTCTTTAGAGAAACGCTCTGAACCATTGTAAGCAAAGCTAACCTCTCCAAATAGCTTATTTTGATAGCCATAAGAGAATCTTCCTGCATAACTTAAGTTACGACGCGAATATGTGTCTGTGAAGATTGGTACAATTAAAGTTTCAGAATCGATATTACCCTCTTCAGTAAGTTCAGAGAATTTACGTAGCTCTACACTCTCTTGCGTTTGAAATACCCCTAAAATACTCACTAAGTGATCACCGAACTCCCTATTATACATTAATTTTGCCTCATAGGTCATTCTCTTAAGCGATGTATCATCATATTTATTAATATCCTTACTTAATTCTGTTGAAAATTTATCCTCGTTCAACGATTTAAGAGTATGAATACCTGTTGCTTGATCATACGACTGAAGTGCCATAACCTCAGGCTTAACAACATAGCTATCTGATGTATAAGACTCTCTTTGGTAAGCAACCGAACCACGGAACTCTAAACCTTTAGTAATAAAGTCCAACTTATGTATGTATTCGAATCTATTTAATGAAGAGTGACGCTCTCTAAGATTATATCCTCTATGAAGCTCTAAGAATGGGTTGTTTTTATATACTCCACCATCTGTTTGAACGAATCCTCCCTCTGCACTACCGAAATAGAAGCCTCCATCGTCACTTGTGCTTGGATAAATAGCTGCAAAATCTACAGGACTGGCTCTAAATGCCAAGTCATACGCCTCCTTAACATCTGTATAAGGACCATAGTAGTCGTCCATTGTGGTGAAACTATTAAATTGGAATAATACATCACCTAAGTTTACATTTATATTTGTTCTGAACGACATATTCTGATTAGAGATATTGGTATCGAAACTACTCATACGACTATCAGTATTTAACATACCATTATCATCATTATATGTAAACGATGTGAAATGCTGAACAACATCGGTACCACCGCGCACATTAACCGAATAGTGATTATTGATTGTAGATGGCTTAAACATCATATCAAACCAATCATTTGCTGGATAAACATATGATGGAAACTCCGTACTACCGGTGCGAGATATTCTATCTGCCGTATAGTATGGTAATAGATTAGAATTGCGACCTACCAAAGCCTCGTTATAACGCTGCATATATGTAACAGGGTCTACAACATCAATAACCTCTGTTGGTTGCGAATAAATTCTATCATATCGCGCTGATACATATACACTACCTGGTGCTCCTTTCTTTGTTGTAACCAATATTACTCCGTTAGCACCACGCGCTCCGTACATAGCAGCCGCTGCGGCATCTTTAAGCACAGAAAAACTACCAATATCCTCGGGAGCAATACGAGATAGGTCTAATTTAGAAATCTCTACTCCGTCCATCAATATAAGCGGCTCTGTATTTGCACCCTCTTGGAATGAAGTGATACCCCTCACATAAAATTTGGTATTCGACTCCTCCTCGGTTAATGTTCCCGGGATACCACCTGTCTGCCATCCGATAATACCAGCAACATTACCCGCTAACGATGCCGTAAGGTCTGAATTAGATGATTTCAAATCATCAATTCTCACCGTTGAAACCGCACCAACTATACTCTCTTTGGTCTGTTCTGTTCCGTAAGCCGAAACTATAACATCTCCGGTATCCATTACATCAGTTTCGAGTCTAATAACAATATTATCCGAACCCGCCTTTACCTTTGTCTCTGATCCCTTAAATCCGGTAAAAGATGTCTCTAAAACAACCTCTCCTTCTACCTTCAACATAAAGCTACCACTATCATCTGTGATAACTCCATTTTGTGTTCCCTTAACAACTACTATAGCACCTGCTAAAGGCTTTCCTTTATTATCTAAAACTTTACCACTAATGGTATCTTCTTTTTTCTGAGCAACTACTTGCTCTTTGTTTGCATCAATAATCTCACTCTCTACTGTAAAGCTATTGTTATTTAAGGACGCTGCGTTAGCTGGTAACACATACAGCGTAAGCATAACAACAATCGTAAGCCCTACTATCTTTGAAACTAAATTATTAATATTGCATTGTATATAATTTTTCATACATTATAGTTAAAATATAAACAACTTAATAACTGATTTTCATCAATATAATGAGGATAAGAGTAACATAACTCCAACCTCTAAAATTCATTCATAACACTTTATATCATATCTTCACCTCCTACTTTAACTTTCATTATTATATTTTCTCTTCCTTACCTTTAGTAAATTTTGCTATAGTTTTATTATCTTTATCTTTAAAAATTAATTTATTCCCCTTTATTGCGTAATTCGTGATAGCAGCTAACATACTTTTATATTGTTCCTCTAAAGCCTCGTTCTTCGGACGCATTTTCGTACTTCTAACAATCTGTATAGATAATGTTTTTTTTAACTCGTCAAGTTTGACGCTGCCACCAAGTGTATTAGAGTCGCCAATAGCACCAACGTTAATGGCATCACCTTGCTTCATAAACATAAGTGTTAACGAGTTATTTGCTGCAAGATTCTCTCTATCTATCTCTTTTCCTCTCATCTCTTTTAGCTCCCACACTGTATTGATAAGAGCTGCATTGTCTGCACTGCACGCAAAGAAAGAGAAGAGCGCTATAAAAATAATAAATTTTTTCATAATAATAATAATATACTAAGGGAAATTTTAGCAATAAAAATTTACTGCTAAAATCCCCTAATTTCAAAATTAATTAATCAATACTCTCTTTAAATATTGTTACATACTCATCACCCCATCTGTTATCTTGATTGTTTTGACCAGTACATACAACTGAAACGTATGTTGCCAAAGATCCCTTAGGAACATATATAACAAGTTTCTCTTTATCCTCTGGAGGTCCCGAATTACTAAATAGGTTTTGTCCAAATGTCGTTATCTTACTGTAAACATCATTGGCATTAGTATCATAGCGAAGAAGTGTTATCTCAACAACCTCTTTAGAATCCATAGATACAATATCAAGGAATGCACTTTCATCGATTCTCGTTACATCTGCAGGGATAGTTATATCGGTTATCGGTGTTCTTGCAAACGCCTCGAATCCAATAGACTTAAGAGCCGATGGTAGCTCAATAGTTGACATGTTTGTTCCCGAGAAACAAGCCTCTGGAATACTTGTAACTTTAGTATCCTTAATTCCAACATATGATAAACTTCTACTTATTGAGAAAGCATATGCCCCAATAGTCTCAAGTGTAGCTGGTAATTCAATACTACCAAGTTTTGGACATGCAAAGAACGCATACTCTCCAATCTCCTTAAGCACTGAACCAGCTTCAAAGGTTACTGATAAAAGTTCTGGAGTAGCTGATAGAGCATTATCTTTTATTGTTGCAACCCCCTTAGGAATAATAAGTGAACGTACTCCCGTTTGTCTTAAAACACCTTGTTCAAGAACGGTTATACCACTTGGGAGAACAATATTTTCTAATGCATAGCATGAGTTAAAGGCAAACTCACCTAGCACTGTAACAGTGTTAGGAATATTAACAGACACCAACTTAGCATTATTCTGGAATGCACGTGCACCAATCTTCGTAAGTCCAGCAGGTAAAATAACCTCTGATAAATTATTAAAGCCGGCAAAAGCATCATCAGGAATCTCAATATTTGTAATACCCGAAAGATCTAATGTTGCTAATCTTAGGAAATTACCTAATTGTGCATTTTTACCTTGAAGAGTTGTGAAATCATCGGTTGTCATCTCGCCTTTAATCTCAATGGCATAAATATGATTTATCTCACTTGCAGAAACCTGTGTAGACAGACGACCATTTGCTAAATCAATAATCTTAGTAGCTCCATACTGAACAAAATCAACTGTATCTCTCTTACTATTTGCAGCATCAATAAATTCAAATGAACACGAACGAATATCTGAATTATTATTTTTTTCAACAGTAGCAGTAAATGTATTATTTACAGCATCTTTATTAAAGCTAATCCAAGTTGGCATAGCACCAATTGGTTCAAATGTATATGTAATACCATCAACGATATCGTATGTAAACGAACCTCCATCATTACCAACGCCTACTGTATCAGCTGGTATGTCGATAATATTTTTATTTATCTGTTTAACCTCAATAACCTTCGTAACACCCTCACTAATGATGTTTAGGAGACCTGTTCTAACTATCACCTCTTCATTTTCTTGAGTAACGGTTTTCTCCAAAGGTTTAATATAAAACTTACCATTCAAGGAAGGTGAAGATACCGACGTTGGTTTCTCAACACTCCAATCACCGTCTGTTAAATCAACAGCAAGCCATGTAGATGAGAAGTTTCTTATCTCAAATGGATGAGATATGTTAACTTCAACACCAAGAGTATAATCGTTATACACTGGTAATACTTTCTTAGTATCAATAATATCAAATGTTGGAAGAGATGTTTGCGTTAACTCTATCTCATCAGACCTTGAAGCATTGTTTGCATCTGTGAATGTGATAGTCTCTTTTCTCTCAGCTCCTGGGTTCTCCAAAACAGTAATATAAGCCTTAAGACCTCTCTTTTCAACCGATATCCAATTTGAATTTTCAGTTATATTTACGTTATATTCACCAAGTAGAGCAATCTCAAAAGTACGACTTACTCCCGACACTTCATATTTATTTGTCTCGTTCTTATTTGTATATTGAGACATCTGATATATCGTTGCTACCAACTCCTGATTTTGCGAAGATATAAATGTAATAGTTCCAGTACGTGCAAGGCCAGAGGTGTTAGGTTCAAGCTCTATAACATAATCATTATCAAAAACATCTTTCTGCGCAGGTAACGTAATCCAGTCTACGGAACGTGTAATACTGTTAAAACCACCATTTGCACGTAATTCTATACTTAGAGATGTTATATCCTTTGCAACGTCGTAATTTCTTCGTATCATCTCAAATGTAGGTTCCGCAGTTTGATGAAAAACTATATCATCACTTATGCCATTGTAGTTATCATTTGAGAAAGTGATAGTAACCTCACGATCTGCAACACCAGCATCGTTTGGCAGAACTGTTACAACAACACTATCTTGAAGATTATCAACTGGGTTATCTATGTTATTACGAGCTTTGATAAACTCTACACTAACCCACTCATTGCCTTGAGGTATAGTGTATTCAACATCATTCTTATTTACATCCAGACCATATAGAACAGCGAACTTATACTCGCCCCCCATAGAGCCTATATTTTTAATCCCGCCATTACTATATAGGCTATTTGAGTATGTATTTACTGCATTATTACGCATCTGACGAATACTCACACCTTCAGAAACACCACCACTACTGTTGATTGTTAAATAACCAATACGAACATCGCTTTCGTTATTTTCTTCAACAGTAAAAGTGTAGTTACCATTCATTGCCTCGCCACTTCCCGATGTTGTAAGCCATTTTTGGTTACTTGTAACGGTAAAAGCTTGGTCAATATTTATTGGTAGATTGTAATTACCTGCCGTCTTAGGAACCTCATAATAGTTCTCTGGCAGATAAAGATTAGCAGGTGGTAAAGGCTCATCCTTACACCCCACAAGCGTCAGCACAGATGATAGTGCTAATAAGCTCAATAAATAGGCTTTTCTCATTTTAATCTTTAATTTATATTGTTAAGGATAAAGGGAGCTCTAATAATCATCTCTTATCACACACCAGTTTTTCTATAATAAAGAAACAACCAATAGAGCTTCCATAAAATTAATTGTCATAATAGCAAGGTGTGAACTATGCTATAAAAGCATAGTTCAACACCTTGTATAAGTATTAGAAAGAACTAATAACACTGAATTCTGCAAGAGTAACATGATAGTTACCATTTGCTACTGCGTTATCTGTTATAGTTATCCTCGCATAACTATATTCTTGGTCTTTATAATCCGGATGAATATAAATAACGTTTGTTTCGTTTGGACTTCTACCAAGTCTTACTGAATCATCTCCAGATATATCAATCCATAGAGAGTTATCTTTAGAGACCTCAATCTTAGCAATTGATGGCATCTGGTTAACATTCACATTAGATGTAATCATTGTTTGTGTTAGCTCGAAGCCTGCAATTTTCTGCGGATCAAACGTTACTGTTATCTCGAATCTGCGTATTTCATTTGCGACTGTTGCAGGATCCCATATTCTATCAAATCTATTGTCGAATAATCTGCTTATGAACGAATTCTGTCCCTCAACATCCTCATAGTTGGCAAAATAGTTATTAATATATACATAACTTTTTGTTAGAGTTTCTGTATCTGCAAGCCTTGCAAAGTTACGAAGATTAACTGCTGGTGCTGTTACATCAGATAACTCGTTAAAATGCTTTCCGTAGAAATTTAGTTCTATCCCGTTATTCACATTATCAAGAATTTCTAAAGCAAGTTTGCTATCATCAATATTATTCACATTGCCATAGTAAACTGTAGTATCAACACTGTTATCGGTAGCATCATAATCTCCCATATACCTATTTTTACCGAAGTTAATCTCTTTTAAATTTGGGAACATTAGTATATCATCAATAGACTCTATCGCTAAATCAATATCAATAGTATTTATTGAATTTAAGAAAGCTTGATCATAATTTCCTTTCTGCTCAGGATATTTCTCATTTAAAAGAACTGTCCAATCACTACTGAATTTATTTTCAATCTTGACACCAGTAACAATAGTGCGTTTAACATTATTATCAGGGTTATTAAGGTCAAAATCTCCTAAATATCCAATACGCTCAACAGTTATGCTGTCACCCACCATTCCATCAAGGATTAGTGAATTTGGCAATGTTGTCTTAGTATAATCTCGTTTCTGTTCTCCAGATGCAGTCATATATTTTATTGAGATAGATTCAACTCTTTCATTCCAATCTGAGAATATTAACAGTAATTTATCTTTATTAACAACATTTGAAGAAATTAATAATGGATATGCTATAACCTCCTCATGCTTCACATTATATGGACGAGAATAGGCTGTCAATTTTTTAGAAGTCTCACCATTGTGATCCACTGAAACAATATTTACCTCAACGTTAACATTAATAACAGTATCAACAAAGTTCTTACCAGCAATAGCTGTTCTGTGCCTTTCTTGCACAGGGATAGCAAAGTTTACTGTTCCTGCATTCAAACGCTCTGTAAAGGTAAATGAACTATCAGTAGTAGTATACTTCCACTCAACATCTACGTTAACAATATTTGGATCGATAGAGTTAATCCAATTAACATCTAACTCACCCCATTTAGGTGTGATAACAATATTTGTTGGTGTCCCTACATATCTTATCGAACCATCACCAGCATACTCATCGTATGTCTCCTCCAATGTTTCACACGATGCTAATGCAAAGATGGCAATGAATAGATATAAATATTTAATTTTATTTTTCATAAGTCTATAATTTGTATTATCTATAAAATATAATCACTACTCTTTAACAAAGATTTCAAGCTCGTTGAAAGTAACATACTTAGCTCCTGCATTTGTATCAGTTAGCGTTCCTGCATTATGTGAATGGAAAGTATCATAAATCTCAATTCTATAATAGCGATACTCTAACTCTTGACCTGACTCGCGTAGCGATGAGAAGTTAAGTGGCATATATAGTTCATCCGCCGCATTAAGTTCAACCATATTCTTAATAGTATATGCAGCTGACCCATTCTGCGCAGAGCGGTCTGCCCATCTATACCCTGGTTCAGTATCTGGCTGCTCCTTATATTCAACCATCATATCCCAATTCTCTAAAGGCTCATTGATATCATTAGTAGCAAACACTTTAACGTGACAAGGAAGAAGTGATTGATAAGTATTACCCCATATACGACTTAGTAGAGCAGGGTTTTGATCTGCATGCGAATCTAACCAAGTAAAACTACGCACATCTAACATTGCATGCAATCTGAAAGCAGCTGGCTGATATTTCTTCTTCATATCAATTAAGAAATAGTTAGAAGATACATCATTTTGATTACATTCAACCTAAAAAGCTGACGGACCTTCAAGGAATTTGTAATACTGAACATCGCTCGGAAACTCAATGTTCTTACTTCCTTTCTTGTCGTTATCAAAAAGGAACTGTTGTCCAACTTGATAATACTCAATAGAAGGTATAACATTAGCCTTACTTGCACCAAATACAAACTCACTTGAAGCTAACACTCTACTTGAAAGCGATTCAATTTGTGGGAAAGTATCCTGCATAGCGGTATAACCTCTATTATCTTGCGTAATAATTGTTACATCATTGTTTTTACCGCCCCTTTCTAACTCGTAATAACGTATTTCTTCACCTTCAGCAATAGGGAAAGACTCTAAAAGTATCTCCTCTGGTTCACCTGTAATAGGATTTTTACCGCTATAATATACGTGAGCCATACCTGTCGTTCCGGCAACTCCATTATATTTAACTAAGAAACCATTCCAGTAAGGAGCTACAATAACATTATCAAAGAAGGCTACAGTTCCTGATTTCTCTGTGCTGAAAGTCTTAGTGATAGATGAAGATTCAACATAATCACGATTAGAAAGAGTTATTTTAGCCTCCACTTCATTAGCTGCCTCTGTAAATCCAATAAGTGTCAATTCATTAGATAGATAACTACCTGTACGCATAACCTCAATTCCTTGATTATCTATATAGCGAACATTAATAGCCAATATATCATCACTCTTAGGCAGGGTATAAGTCATGCGTGCTCCACCT
>CAYIZU010000011.1:0-20498 GCA_964367795.1 uncultured Rikenellaceae bacterium
ATTTTGAAATTGACGATAAATTATCTGGCACGGGTGTGATTCGCGACATCGTTAAATTCGATAAATCTTTCAATATGGACTTAAGTGAATCATCGGATAGTCTTGAAGTAGAGATTCATCTGAAAGACATACCAGAAGGCTTCCGCGATTATGTAACTATTAGACTAATTCCAAGTGAATTCTTTACACCATACGACGATGAGTACACTAAGGTTAAGATATGGGTAAACAATGTACCTACACAGCCAGAGTGGTGGGACACAAGAGTTACAAGCATATTCCTTGGCACCTATTCTAATAAGAAATATGAACTATTTATTACAGTTTCAGGCATTGTAGACTTTGGGGAACTGACTGATATAGAGAAGCGTAGGGAGTCAAGAGAGTTTAAAGAATATGTTTTAGAAAATAATGTTACTGAAGAGGATGGAACTCCTATGGTAATTCCTGTTTATTAATAATAATTAAGTATTATGAGAAAAAATATTATAAGAATTTCAGGTATTATATTAGCAGCACTATTTTTTGTTGGTTGCTATTCTGATAAAGGAAATTATGAGTATGATAAGACGTTAGGCTTAATAGATTTTACTATTAAAGATATAGATAGTGACAGTTACTCGAAAATGTACACTGTCGGAGATGTTATGAGATATACCATAGAGGCTGAAGGTGTTGATTTTAGTGATACACGCTATGAAATTCAATGGTATATGCTAACTGGTGGATATAACGATCCGCTTGTAAAGAAAATGGAAGATGGTTGGACAAAAAAGGATTTCGAATTTACTGTTACATTAGATTATCTCCTTTCCGATCAATTTGGTTATTACAGTATATTTGCAGAGGTTAAGGACAAAGAGACCGGTTTAGTATCAATTAAAGAGCTTGACGGCTTTGTTAGAATTGCTCCCAAGTACGATAGTTCGGGCTTTTATATTCTAACGGAAGATGCTTCCGGAGCAGCTAAGTTTTCATTCTGCCAAATCGAGGGCACGAAATCTATTCCTGACCCGATATATACTGGGAGGGAATTGGATTCGATATCTGATTTTGAACTTCATTACAATGTTTACGAGAAAGAGAATCCAGGTAAAACACTTAAAGGTGCACCTGTTGTAATGGAACCATTTTATTATATTAGCTATGGAGGCGGTATGGGAGATATTCAAACTGCAATATTTACTACCGAGGGGCTTGTTGATGTTGAAAAGGCTGGTTTAACAGAAGATGTTGATTTTGCTGATATATTTGAAGATGGTAAATTCCCAGATGGTGTTGAATACTTTACTGGTGGACAGTTCATGTGGCTATTAGATGTGTTAGCAGATCAGAGAGGAAGAATATATTTTAGATATCGACTTGACTCTGAGGTTTATCATGCAGGTGTATTTGAGAAAGACCCTATAAAACATAACGGAGAGATACTTGAAGGTTGTAAAGTGTTCAGAACGCATACTGCTTATATGCCAGGAGCATTCGTACATTATCCGAAAAATAATGAGATACTTTATATTTTAGATGGTGAAAAACATGCCGGATGGCGTGATGATCCACTGATGAATGCTGGTAGGATATTTGAGCTGCCAGAGCTTAAAGATGTTGGTTTACCAACAGGTTTCTACGGATTTAAGAACTTAGAGAATTGTACTGTTTATCAAGTGGAAAACTCTTCGTTCGCAGGTGTTGAATTTTGGGATGACCCAATTAACTATACCTACTTAGCACTCAAAGATAATAATACTGGTAAGTATATCATTGAGCAAATGGAATATCGATTCTTTGAAGGTAGTAGAATAAACTACACCCTAATATCGCATCGTCAATATAATATTACAGGACTACCTGCTGATATTGATTATATTTATCTGCCAAATAGTTATTCAGAGTATAGTGCCTATGCCGTTAAAGGCAATCAGTTATACTATATCAATCTTACCGATGAGTGGCCAAATAGTGGAGAAACGGCAAATGTTCAGGCTGAATTATATTTCACAGCAGAATCAAATATTACTGTGATTTCTACAGAGAACACTTATCGCAATGAGCCGTTAATAGGTACAGAGGATGGATATGTGTATATGCTTGATACTTATGGTGCGAAGAATAAAATTGAAAGCAAGTTAGAATCTAAAAAGAAAATTCTATTCGAACATAAAGTTGACGCTAAAGTTAAAGATGTTAAGTGGAGATGGCTAACCGACCTAAATAATTTCAAATAGGTAAAAAGTTTTAAGTTATTTTATTACCGAAGGGCAAGAGGGAAATTTCTCTCTTGTTCTTTTTTTTGGTATTCGCGAAACTCTGTTCTGTGAATCGTCATCAATTGAAATAGAGTCAATAAATAGTTTTGTGAATTGCCCTAAACGAGCGATAGCGAGCGAGTGCCGTTTAGGAGGTAGGCACTCGGTTTTTGTTCACTTTTTTTCAAAAAGTGTTAAACCTATATCAAAATCCGCAGGATTTTTAGAGGGTCGTTACCTCCATTTTAGCCCATTTAACTAAAATAAAGGGTAATCAACAACTATTATCAGGTTGTAACTAATTGAATTATAGTTCTAATATAGTTTTGTGAATGAGCCCTTTTGAGTAGGGAGTTCTAAGATAGAACAGTTCGGAATGATTTGTAAAGAGCTTACTTACAACCTAAATAGGTCTTAGACTCTGCCCCAAAATATAGAATAAAAACCTGTTTTTCAGACGAAATATTATTAGGAACCAAATATTTACCACCATCATCAGTTATTATGTACGAAGAAGATGATTTATGCATTTTTCTACTATGTATATTTGTAGCGATAGCAAATCTATAATCTGTACTACCATCCGCCTCTTCTTCACTTTTTAATACAATACGGCGAGGGACAACTCTCTTTCGCCTCACCCTACCCGTGGAGATGTCATTACGTATTTTTCGAGTAAAAACACGACTTAACGCTATAGATATAAGTAGTATAACAACCAATAGCGTGGATATAGTATATAGTAGATGGGTCATATGGTCTGTCATTTGCCAGACGACAAAAGAGATAGCTACCAAAATAATTAATGATAGCGATATTATCATCTTAAAGACACGTTCTACCTCTCGACGTAGAATCTCTGTCGCACTATTAACACTGTACTCCATAAATTTTCCAAAGATTTATGAAAGCTAAGTAACTCCCTATATAAAATACCATAAAAAAGGCAAAAACATCTGTTATTCACCCCGTTTCGACAAAGTTATAACATATTTTATTAAAATCCAAATAATTAGGTATTTTTTCGCCTTTTGTATGCAAAAGGCATAAAAATAGGCATTATAAATACTAATGCTATAACTGAAAATAATAATCCCCCTATTGTTCCTACTGCAAAAGAGAACCAAAACTCGTCTCCCTCTGCACCATCAAGCAAGAATGGTACTAATCCTAACACTGTTGAGATAATAGTTAACATAACAGCTACGCATTTATGATTATATGCCTTTATATGTTGCCTAACAGAATGATATTTATGAGTGGCTATAATTGGTTCAACCCCCGAGCGAATTAGTTGACGTTTATTAAGATTATTGTACTCATTAATAATATATATAGCAGCATTTACAACCAATCCGCATAAAAGTACAAGAGCCGCAAATCCCCCTTGTCCAAATTGAACACCAGTAATAGGATATGCAATGAATGCCCCTATAAACGATACTGGTATCATCAAAATAATAATAAATGGTTGAAGTAGTGATTCGAAAAGTATGGCACAAACAAAAAATATTATTACCACAATGAGTATCAATAACGTGTACTGCTCTCCCGTATCTCGATACCAGCCATAACTCTTATTTCCTGTCCTAAAACCTATTGGCAGCAATGCATTAACCTCCTCGGTTATGCTATTTATTATACTATCGGCCCTTTGAACATCCCCCTCATAATTGAAAGTCACCTCAAGAGAATACTCCTGCTTTGTTTTATTTATTGTACCTCCAATTGGACGCACACCCACATCAGCAATAAGAGAATATTTCATCTGCTTGCCTCCAAAATCATAGTAACTATTCATCAATTCCCAGGCAGTGATATTACCACTCTCTGTTGACTCATACTCTATTGAAAAACTATCCTCTTCATCGCGATAATTTCCAATACTTCCCCCTTGCATTAATTTAGATATGGCAGAGTAGCCCTGTGATAGATTTAAATCATAGAGTGCAACCTTCTCCATATCATAATTGATATATAGCTCGCCGTTTCGATTATTATTATTCCAGTTATGACCTCCCTCAATGGTCACATTCTTCACTAAGTCACGCTTAGAGATTCTCTCTGCAACATCTTCAGCAACATCCAATAGCTTGCTATAATCATAGCCAAGTATGCCAATACGTTGAGCTTTATACTTAGCCGCACTATTAGCTACTCCCGCTCTTGGATAGTTACTACGACTACCGGGTCCTGTTATATACCAATCAACTCCCGTTATTTTTGCGGTCTTATCTTTTAACTTCTGTTCAAGTTCTTTAGGGAAACTGCCATTATTATGTTCCTCCTCAAACTCAATCACTATCGATGCATTATCTTCTCCAACTCGGGTAGCAAATCGCTGTATTTCATCAAAAGTTGCAAGGTAATTATCCAATTCCCACATCTTCTGATTAAACTCTTCAATATCATCAGTGCCCTCGTTAGGTGTGGCATAAATGTTCAGCTTAGTCTCTTTAGAGCCCATGTTATACGACCTTGAAGATATGCCTTTTGAAAATAGCCTCATTGTTCCTCCTAACATTATCTCAACGGGCTCTTTTAGTACTTCCCGATAAAACGTACTCCCAAAAACACTATTGTATGCCTTCTCATACCATTTAAATTCGATATCCTTTAGCGTTTTACCTTGCGCCCTTAACGCATAGAATGTTTGACTATTATAACCCAACTTGTTTGGTAACTTATCAACGGGAAGACCAAACAGAAGTATCAGTATAATAATATATATCCATTTGCGACGCTGTGTATAGTTGATATATTTTGCATAGAAGTTACTCCATCTACTAACATTTTGATAATGCTTACGCCCACGTCTAATATCCATTGTTGTCAATCCGCACCTATCTATCAATGCCGGAACAAAAAACAATGAAATAAATAGCGCTACTGTTAAATTTATTATTATTATTGCCGCAAAACCGCTTAATGATTGACGCAAATAATCCGGCAATCCATATACAATAATAAGAGATCCAATAGTGGTTAACAGAGCCGCAAGAATAGCAATAAATACTGTTCTATTTCGATAGTAACTATAATGGTCTACCATAACAATTGTGGTATCTATTACGATACCAAAAGATACGGCAATACCAGCAAGAGATACCAGATTAAGTTCAATATCGAACAAATAGAAGAATATAAATGCTATTAAAACATTTGCCAAAAGAGATACTCCGATAATTGATAGATATTTTAAACTCCTACTTACAATCCAAACAAATAATAGTAGTATCAGCAGTGAAAGTGAAGTCCTACTAATAAGCTTATATATCTCCTTCCGCACCTCTTTTGCCTCATCTCTCTCAAGGGTAATGGTGAAATCGCGCGATAGCTTACTCTCTATCTCTGCCATTTTAGCACGCAATTCAGATGATGCATTAATTATACTCTCTTCTGCATCTATCTCAATAGACATGGCAACCATATTCTTGCCGTTAACGCGATAATAGTAGTTCATCTGTTTCTCTCTTAAAGAAAAGGTAGCTATATCGTTGAGGTATATCATTCTTCCATCTACTTCTCCAAGAGGGATATTATTCATATCTAATTTCATATCTTCCGTGCGAAGGAGAAGTGATATACGTTCTCTATCTCCACTTTCTGTAACACGTTCAATATCCCCGATAATAGAATTCTGCCCGAGATAACTCTTTAACCCCGAAGATATAATATCTGGAGATATACCACTACCTAATAAATCGTAAGGGTTATACTTAATATACAGACATAGAGGGGCGGAGCCACTAACCCTCACATTGGTTACATAATCAACTTGAGAGATGAAAGGTGTTATATTCGCCTCGACATACTCTTTAATCTTTTTCTTGTCAAAATTAGCATTGATATTGTAAGATAGAACCATTTTCGTACTTTTCTTATCCTCGCCACCACCACCTACATTATTCACTCGTACGGTCGCACCTTCAGGAAGGGCGTCTGATATATATTTCAATTTTGAAGATAGCTCAAAACGAACAGCTGTTAGATTGGCATTATCTTTTAACACTCCAGTTACATATGCCCTACCATTACTTGAGGTTGATGATGACGATTCTACCCCCTGTATCGATGAAACAGCACCCTCTACTTTAGAAGTTATCTCTTGTTCAATAGCTGTTGCCGAAGCATCTTTCCAATTGATATAGACGTAAACATTATTGTTTGATTGCTTTGACGGCATATAGGCAATTTTCAAAAGAGGAATAGTTGCAGCACCAACAACCATTAGTACTATTAATATAAGTACTAACGAGAAAGTTGGTATTCTATCCAGAAAATTATTCTTATTTAGGTCACTCCTCATAATACCCCCTATTTTTTACTTCGCTTACCGTAAATGGTATAGTATACCACAGGAATAAATAATATACTGATAATAGTTCCTATTGTCATACCCACAACTATTGTTAATGATAGCGGATACTGTAGCTCCGAGCCCATATCAACCCTGCTAAGGAATGGCAATATTGCTAAAATAGTTGTTAGGGAGGTCATAATAATAGGTTTTAGACGACTATGCCCACCAACTATGATAGCACGTAATACCGACATGCCCTCTTTGCGTAATCTGTTTATGGTATCAACCTTTAATATTGAGTCGTTGATAATAATACCACTCATAACCACCAAACCAATCATTGACATAATATTAAGGCTCTCACCAAATAACCATAAAGCAACCAATACAAATAGCACATCTAATACCACCTCTGATAATATTATTATAGGCTGTATTATGCTTTCAAACTGTGCAGCGAGGATAAAATATAGAAGTAACACTGATACTAAGAGTATAACTATCAACTCTTTAACCATGACACGCCCATCAAAATATCCTCCCGTGTATGATGCATAAAAACTATCGTCCTCACGAAGAACATCGTCTATAATAGCAACAACCTCTTCTACTCGACTTTCGTCGATATCAAATTCAATAGGGAAGTAGTCGCCACCACTACCAGAGTATAATTTTTTAAAATCCTCTCCTTTTGTTTCGCGAACCACCATAGACATAGGCACCTCCGCTCCCTCTCCACTACGAACTTTACTCTGCATAATATCCGACAATTCGGCGTTACCATCACCCGTTGTAACTGGAATAGAGTAGCCACCTCTATTTATCCTAAAAAGCGCATTCTGGCTAACAATATTTTTCATTTTAGAGTGAATACTCTCATACTTCACCCCATACATAGCCATTGCCTCCACATCGGCAAGGTATATGATATTTTGCTCTAAAGATAGTGGTGGAAGCTGAATATCTTTCGGTAGTTTAGCAGAAAGTTTTTCGTATAATACATTAATATCCTCAACAGTAGGTGCTCCTCCACCTTTATTGTGAACATGCACAATAAGTGATGCTTTATCAGGTGGGAATAACATACTAAATATATTTCCTGAAACATCAAAATCATACACCGCCTTTGGATAATGGTTAGCCATATATAGTGATATATCATTTTTTATCTCGTTCAGTAGCTGAGCATCTTTTGCCTTGATATATATAATACTTTGCGAAGGAGAAATATCTGGAGTGTGCGACATCATATATTGGTGAACTCCTATCATTGAAGTAACCTGCTCCGCTTTATCCTTAACATCCGCAAGAAGATTATGTACCCTTTGGTCGTTATTATCGAAAGATATGCCTGCATTCCAATCAATTGTTAGAAGCATATCATCATAAGACATTTTTGGAAGTTGACTCTTCTCAAGTTCTTGATACACTATATAACCAACTGGAAGAATGGCAACACACATAAGAAGTACTAAACCCCTATGACGCATTACCCAACGTAAAGAGACATCATATGGTTTATAAAAATTACCCTTGAACATTTTTGCCAAATATCTATTCTCGCCATACTCCTTTTTTCTCCTATACATCATAAAGAAATAAACTGGCAAGACTAATACTGATACCAATAAAGAAGAGCATAGCGCTATCGTGACGGCCATAGCTTGATCATAGAATAGTGCTCCAGCAGTTCCACTCATAAATATTAGAGGTAAGAAAACCGAACAGGTGGTAAGCACACTACTTAACATGGGAGTAAAAACCTCTCCGACAGCCTTAGATATAGAGTTATCAAGACGAGCTCCATTTTTCCAATTTTGGATGATATTATCGATAACAATAATTGAGTTATCCACCATCATACCAGTACCTAATATCAATCCCGAAAGCGAAATAATATTTAATGATATACCAAGTAAGTGGAAGAACATCATTGTTATTATAAGTGCCAATGGTATCGTTATTATTATAAGTACAGGCGAGCGTAGATCTCGCATGAAAAGGAAAATTATGAGCACTGCTAATAACGCTCCCATAAATAGATTCTTTTGCAGATTACCTATTGAATATGAGAGTAATTTCGTTTGGTCGCGCGTAAGTTCAAACTTTATCTCGGGGAACTCCTTCTCCAATGAGGTTATTAGCGTTGATACACTTGCTTGTAAATCATCCATTTTTGCATCGCTCTGCTTAATGATAGCCATAGAGATAGCTCCACTGTCACCGCTACGTGTCATTCCACTACGCATAGCAGGGCGCTCTATTATCTTACATAAATCTTTAAACTGATAGATACGTCCTTCATGGTTTATATATATATTCTCAATATCCTCTTTAGTGGCAATACGTGAATCAAAGTGTATGGTGTAACGCTGAACGCCATCTTTTATGACCAATGAGCCCAACGATACATTATTTTCAGAAATAGCTCCTTCTAAAAGTTCTATACCTACTCCCATAGAGGTTAGTTTCTCATAATCGGGAATACATAAATACTCTGGAGTAACAACACCACTAATATCAACCATTGCCGTTTGAGGTAACTGCTCAATACGTTTTGCTATTAAATCTCGGGAAAATTGTCCTAACTCCGTAAAATCACGCCCCAGCGCTACAGGTTTACCTTCGTCCGTTTTAGGAGAGTTGCGAAGTGATAAATTAAGATAAAAAGCAGGTATATCAGTGATGCTTGCTTTCAATATTTTAGGACGTTCAACGCCATCGGGAAGGGAGTTAGATGCCCTATCCATCTTCTCGTTAACATCAATAAAAACAACATCAATATTAACAGATGGGTCAAACTCCATTTTTATAGTTCCTGCATCAATACGTGCCTCCGCTGTAATACTTTTAAGACCAACCACCTGTGACAACTGGTTTTTCATGGACTTAAGAATATTATTATCTATTTCGCGTACCGACATACCTGGAGCCGATATTTGAATAGTAATATGTGGTATATCTATATTAGGCATTAACGATACGGGCAAGAATCGCATCGAAAAAACACCCATAACAATTATTGCAATAACAACCATCGTTACTGCAATAGGTCTATATATTAATTGTTTAATCATAGCTTTATATTAAGCATCCCCTTTCACCACCTTAACAGCGTTGTTGTTATTTAAATTTAAGTTATTCTTTGTAATGATAATATCATTCTCCAATATTGTTGTTCCTTTTTCAGCGTCTCCGGTTATGACATGCGAGTCAATATTCGACATTACAACATCTACATTAGTCATAACAGCCTTGCCATTAACATATTTAAACACAACGTTATACCCATCTTTTATAATAACAGCATCACGTGGAACAACAAAACATCCGGGAACTTCACGCTCTAATACAAGCTTAACATTCATGCCCTCCAACAGATAACCATTACGATTCTCAACCTCGGCGCGCACCATAACCTGCCCTTTATCATCAATAATAGGATTTACCTCTGTCACCTTACCTTCAAATTGTTTTTCACTATTAATGAATGGAGAAACTGTAACTTTTTGGCCTCGTTTTACATTATCATATTCCGCCTCTAATAAATTAAATTCAACATCAAATAAGTTATCATCAATAAGAGTACACAGTGCATCACCCGAACGACCAAATACCTTAGCATTTAAATTAGCCACCCTTCCACTGAAAGGGGCTTTAAGATAGCAATCTGCCAATGCACGTTCAGCCTCTTTTAGCTGATCAAGTGATGTGTTGTATCCAGATGCTAATTTAACATTACTCATCACATCTGCTGGCACTTTAGTGGTATCTCTATCGTACCCTTGCCCAATAAGTTTATCAATAAGATCAATATCGGCTTTTTGCATAGCCTGTTTGCTCTTTGCAAGTGCTATCATTGCATCTTCGGTATCCAATACAGCTATTATCTCACCTTTTTTGACAAAATCACCATTTTTTACCTCTATTTTAGCAATAACACCCTGACCTTCGAAATTAAGCTCTCCCTTATTGAACGCTCTTAATTTTCCATTACACACCGTTTGCTGATTGAAAGTTTGTTGCTTAAGTTCGACAACCTCAACTTCAACTTTCTGCGGCTTTTGAGACTGCAAAGCCTTATTAGGTTTGCCCGCCTGTGGATTTTTCTTTTTATTATTGCCACATGCAACAACAGACAATACTACCAAAAGTAATACAAAAGACTTTCTTACTGAATTTAATACAATCATAACTTTTACCTTATTTCGTTTTCTATTAATTTATCAAAATCCTCCTTTAAATCGCTATCATCAATGAAGTCATACAGCGTCAATTTTCTTAGTTCGAAGTATGAATTCCAAAAAGTACTTAGCTGACTAACATATTGTTGTGAAGCACCATCTAACTCCTCTTGAGCAGTATTTAAGTCTGTTACCGTGATACCTCCATTCTGGAAACGCTGTTTAGTTATTTCGTATCGTTGTTCCGCAATCAACAGTGCCTTCTCTGATATTTCGCATTGACGAGCTTGATTATTGAACTTAAGTACTTTAATGCGTATATCTTGCCTAAACTCCATTGCCTCTTGCTCTATTTCGGATGTCGTTATCTCCGCTTGCGCCTCTGCCATTTTTACGCGCCCTTTACTTGTTCCCCAATCATATATTGGCATAGAGAAAGATATTCCAACAACCTCTCTATCAATTGGATTAGTATAGGCACCACTAAGTGAATTACCACTCTGCGAAAAACCAAGATTTGCAGATAAATCAATCTTTATCCCTCTATTAGCCTTTGCCTCGGCAAGGGTACGACGCATGTCGATATCTTTTAGCTTTTGCGAAAGAGTGTGTGATGAATTATCTAATGCTTTTTTAAGTACAAAATTGTAATCTAATACCACTTGAGGAGTATTACTTGGAGGAAGTAATTCAATAAGTCGTCCGTCAGGAATACCTAAGTATGATTTGAAATTAAACAGTGTCGTCTCTAAACTTATCCTGCTATTACTTGATGCCAATTCAGCATTCATTACCCCTAACTCTAACTGTAAAAGTTCACTTTTTGTTATCGTGCTTATATCGAAACGCTTAAGAGCTATAGCATACATCTTTTTCTTGTCGTTAAAGGTCTCAACACTCTTCTCATAATCGGTCTGCGCTGATAGAACACTAAAAAATAGAGATGTTGCTTGAATAGTTATACTCTCCATTGCATCTAAATAATCCTTCTTGGACTTCTCATATCGCAAAGGCTCACTCTTTTTCTCCCACTTTAATGAGTTGAAATCACGAAGTGGTTGTGAATAGTTTATAGTTACGGGATTTGAATTATATATTTTTGTTCCATAATCAAACTGATCAAGCCTACTCAACGATGAGTTAATTGATACAGTACCACCTGTTAATGCTATCTGTTGATTTATTGAAACCGACACATCATTACTTAATGTATTATTACTAACATAACTAATACGCCCTGTATCTGGGTCACGAACCTCAACAAGCGAACGATTATAATTTCCCAATCCTCCGTTCAAATTAAGAGATGGTAAAAACTGTGCTTTATATGAGCGATAGTTCCAATATTGCGACATAAACGAAAGTCGCGCAATTTTAGCCTGTGGTGAACTCTCCTTTGCTATTGAAATAGCCCTTTCAAGGGTCATCGCTCCCATTAATGAAGGTTGGGCATATAGCGCTCCACTAAGCAACATACCTCCTGCAAGAAGCATAAAATTTTTTTTCATTATTTTACAAATATTATCTTTTTTACATTTTAACGCACAATTATAAAATCGAAACGAATATTTATTCTTTTTTATTGCTAAATATTACCTATTTTTATCTTTTTTTAATTAAAATGTCAATTGGTTTTGTTAATGACTTGCTTCTATCAATAGTAAACCATATCTCATTATTCTCAATAGTGATATTATATATCCTGCCATTCACTCCTCCAACATTTAATTCTTCTGGAATACCATCTTTATACTGTTTTGCAGTGGCACCAGCCCCTCGCTTCAACGACAACCCCGATTTTAACCAACCAATTGTCAGAAGGGAGAGTGCCGAAGGATAATTCTCAATACAATAATCATATAATATCTGCCCACGACGCTCTTGACTTAATGGTGTATCAATAATTTCAATATCCGTAAGGTGGCAGGTAAATTTTTCAAGGAATTTTTTATCAAACTCTATCAAATAGCAAAATGTTTCGCGCCAATTAACACTGTTATAATAAAAATCAATAACTCGCGAAAGCCTTCGCGCCTCTTGTAGCTCCCCGTAGCTTATCCATTCGGTTTGCATAACCTCATACGGTGGTAAAGATGAATATTTAATACATTTATTATTGCGCAGAGGTGTGCCCGGAAGTAGTTTTAATAACTCTAACTGTATCTCATGACAACCAATAGAAGCAAGGGTAGCCACATCATTATAAATCATATCTAAAGTATAGTATGGTAGCCCTGCTATCAAATCGCTATGTACTTCCATGTTCTCTAATGAGGCAAGAAAGCGTAATCCATCAATCACATCTTCAATCTTACCATATCGATTAACTTCATCTATCACTTTTTGTGATAATGATTGTACTCCAGCCTCTAAATGCAATGTAGAGGGGGGCATAGCCGATAACTCCGACCGTAGTAATGGCGTCATTAGCGCAGGATGTACCTCCAAATGAAAATTTAAATCTCCCGAAAATTCTCTAAATAAGTTTAAGAGTTCAATAGTTCGTTTATCGGTTGAATTAAAAGTACGATCTAATACTCTTATATCTCTGATTCCATGCTGTTTAACCTTATCGAGCCTTTGTCGTATAGTGTCAATAGGAATATTACGCACAGGCTTATCCGAACCGCTAACACAAAAGGCACAGCTATTAAAACAGCCTCGAGCACTCTCTATTTGTACAAAAGGCTTACTCCAATCAAATAATCGACTCTCTTCAGGAGGCACCAATGCCACGAAATTTTTTACTTTTGCGATTCCGTTATCAACATAATGATCGTTATCATCTATGTAGCATAAACCCTCTGCACTCATATCCCCACCCAACCAATGGTAAAAGAGCTCTTCTCCCTCACCGCGAGTCACGAAATTAATAAACGGATTATTTCTTAAAAATTCTTCGTTACATCCAAGATATTCCGCTCCACCACCGATAACGACAACTTCCGGGTTAAGTGTTTTATATCTATTAAGAATTTTTATAAGCATCTCATGTGTAAACAGCCATGCGGTATAGGCTATTATATCGGGTTTCTTTTCTACCAACTCTTCAACTACATTCGACACAACACTGTTTATGGTTCCAGAAACAACACTCCATTCAATGTCAAAATGATTTGAACACTGCGCCTCTATTGCAGGTAATGCTAACGATGAGTGCGAGTAAGAGGCATTTATATCAAGCCAGCATATCTTTCTTCTCATAATAACTACTTACTAAAATTTATGGCAACAGCAGTAGTGGCATAAAGTGCAGCTGTTTCGGTTCTTAAACGTTCGTTTCCAAGAGAAATCTCTTTAAATCCACACTCTAAAGCTAATGATACCTCCACTGGCGAGAAATCACCCTCTGGACCTATTAATATGATAATATCATTTTTAGTAAGAAGATTACTTATATGCGGTTTTACGTTAGAGTCATTACAATGAGCAATAAATTTATCAGCATCCCCAAAATCCATCTTAATAAAATTTTCAAAGGATATTGTCTCATTAACCTGTGGTTTATATGCTTTTACCGACTGTTTCATAGCACTAATAGCCACTTTTTCAAGCCTTTCAATTTTTGTATCTTTTCTTTCAGAGTGAGAAGATTTAATAAGTGATATGGTTTTTATCCCTATCTCCGTAGCCTTTTCAACAAACCACTCTATGCGGTCGATATTTTTTGTTGGGGCAACTGCTACATGTAAATTATAACTTAAATTCCCATAATTAGTAACCCTCTCCTTAATTCTTAATAGAGTGTGTTTTTGATGAGCATCTATTATCTCACTTTTATAAAGAGTTCCACAACCATCAACCACACTTAAATCGGCGCCAATGCCCTTTCTTAGTACTTTAATAACGTGTCGAGACTCCTCCTCATTTAGAGTTATAATATCATTATCAATATCTTTCGAATAAAATAGTTGCATATAATTATATTGTTAAAGCTACAAAGGTATAAAAAAAAGTGTAACATTCAATATTTTAGAAGTTCCCTTTAATAATTGTAACATTATTTGCGAGAATAAAAAAAAAATACTATCTTTGCGGTCTGTAAGAAATAGGGGGGTGTATCTATGTTTCTTGCTTAACTAATTAATATTAATTTTAAGATGAGAGTTTGTCAAATCACAGGTAAAAAAGCGATGAAGGGAAATAAGGTTTCTCACTCAAACGCTAAGACTAAAAGAACTTTTAGTCCGAACCTTAGAAAAAAGAGGTTCTTTTTAGAAGAGGAGGGCAGATGGGTAACACTTAAGGTGTCAACTCAAGCTATCCGTATTATTAACAAAAATGGTCTTGCTGCTACATTAAGAAAAGCAGATGGCATTAAAATCTATTAAGAGAAATGGCTAAAAAAGGTAACAGAGTACAAGTAATTTTAGAGTGTACAGAGCACAAAAGTAGTGGCATGCCAGGAACATCTCGCTATATCACAACTAAGAACAAGAAAAACACTCCTGACAGAATGGAGAGAAAGAAGTATAACCCTATTCTTAAGAAGGTAACAGTTCACAGAGAAATTAAATAGTTTGAATTATGGCAAAGAAAGTAGTTGCAACGCTTAAGTCAAGTAGCGGTAACAAAGCATATACGAAATGTATTAAAATGGTGAAGTCAGAGAAGACTGGAGCTTACACTTTTAAAACTGAAATCGTACATAACGACGAAGTTAAAAACTTCTTTACAGAGAAGAAATAGTTTTTTGTCACAACAGTAAGATGTGGCAATACAAAGAGCGGACTAATATAGTCCGCTCTTTGTGTTTTATTGAGAATCGTATGACATTTGCGAAACCATAATGCAAATGTTGATGGAATTTTAAGTGGGCCTTTTCGAAATAATTTCATCTCATGAATCTTTCTCACCCTCTAAATGCTTGTGTACATAACTAAACTTCAGTGTTTGAATACGTGAAAGTCTAAAATAATGAGAAAAGCTACATGTTGTAGCTTGCAGCTATATTTTGCGCTTTGTAAAAAGCTTACTTCGCCTGCAAAACACGCTATTGCTACCCATGTGGCGATACTCACATACGTTTGCTGGCATGGTGAACAAGGTGATTATATTGTTAAATGATTTTTTTTTATGTGTTTGCCATACCCAAAAATATTAAAATTTTTTTATTGTAACTTTTTATTGTATATTTGTAGCGTAAATATATAATTATTTGAAAATGTCAACAGTTACAGCAACTAATAAGGCGGTTACGACAGCTCGCTTAAAACATATGAAACATGCAGGTGAGAAAATCACTATGCTTACGGCTTATGACTATACAATGGCTAAAATATTAGACTCAACGGGTATAGATGTTATTCTTGTTGGGGATTCAGCTGCTAATGTGATAGCAGGTTATACTACAACCGTACCCATGACTTTAGATAATATGATATATCATGCTAAAGCCGTTGCACGCGCAACAACGAGGGCTATGGTTGTTGTTGATTTACCCTTTGGCTCGTATCAAGGAAATTCAAAAGAGGCATTAAATTCTGCAATTCGTATAATGAAAGAGACCGAGGCAGATGCTGTTAAGCTTGAGGGGGGGAGTTCGGTAATAGAGTCGGTTGAACGCATTATTTCGGCTGGAATACCTGTTATGGGACATTTAGGTTTGACTCCGCAGGCTATTAATATTTTTGGCTCATACACTGTAAGGGCTAAGGAGAAAGGGGAGGCTGAAAAACTATTAGAAGATGTTGTGTTGTTAGAAAAAGCAGGATGCTTTGGCTTGGTATTGGAAAAAATTCCTGCTACATTAGCTAAAAAGGTGACCGCATCTGTATCCATACCAACAATAGGCATAGGTGCTGGTGGGGATGTTGATGGGCAAGTACTTGTTAGTTATGATATGCTTGGAATAAATAATGATTTTAATCCTCGTTTCTTGCGCAGATATGCAAATTTGAACGAGGTGATGAGTGATGCTTTTATGCGCTACTGTGAGGATGTTCGTTCGGGAAATTTTCCAAACGATAGGGAGCAATATTAAAGAGGAATAAAGATTGTAGTGCGTGGTAAATAATATTTGACTATGCATTTAGATGAGCTATTCATAACACTTGCAGTTATACTTGTAACGGCAAGTTTTACAACCATTTTGTTTAAGTGGTTGCGCCAGCCTTTGGTGCTTGGCTATATCTTAACAGGTTTTATTGTTGGCTCGCAACTTCTTGTTAACGAAACCCTTATTGATAATAATTCAATAGTTCTTTGGGGTGAAATAGGAGTTATATTCCTTCTCTTTGGTTTGGGTTTGGAGTTTAATTTTAAGAAACTGAAAAAGGTAGGGCGTTCGGGTGCTGTTTCGGCAATTATCGAAGCACTTTTCATGATACCAATAGGATATGGCTTTGGGCAACTAATGGGCTGGAATACAATAGAATCAATATTCTTGGGAGGCATGCTATCCATCTCCTCAACCTCGATTGTTATAAAGGCTTTTGAAGACTTAAAACTAAAAAGTAAACGTTTTACGCAGATTGTTTTCGGAATACTTATTGCTGAGGATATTATAGCCGTTTTATTGATGGTTATGCTAACAAGTATTGGTTCAACAGAGAATATTGATGGGCAAAAATTGGCGTTAGAGCTTGGTAAACTTTTACTTTTTATCTTCCTATGGTTCTCGGGGGGTATTTTTATTTTTCCAACACTTATGCGCAGGATAGCACGATTTCTTAGTGATGAAATACTTCTTATTGTTACCATAGGTTTATGTTTTGCAATGGTTGTAATAGCTGCAAAGAGTGGTTTTTCAACAGCATTAGGGGCATTCCTAATGGGTGTTATAATAGCGGAGACTGATGAACAAGAACGAATTTTAAGAATAATTACACCATTAAGGCAACTTTTTGCTTCTGTTTTTTTTATATCTGTAGGGATGCTTGTTGATCCAAAATTATTGGCTGAATATATTATCCCAATAGCTATTATTTCGGGAGTTGTACTCATTATTAAGCCAATAATTGCCTCATTAGGGCTTATTATTTCAGGACAGCCACTACGATTATCTATTCAGTCGGGCTTCTCTTTGGGGCAGATAGGGGAGTTTTCATTTATCATCGCAGCTGTGGGGCTTAGTTTCGGAGTGCTTCATGATAATATCTATCCTATAATCGTGTCGGTATCGGTAATTACCACTTTTGCGACACCATATTTCATGCGTTTCTCGGTTGTTTTATATAATAAGATATTGTCGTTGCTTCCTAAACAGTGGAGTAGTGTTACTCGTCGAAATGGTTCAGTTAGTGCTTTTACTGTAAGTGTTAAAGGTTCATCATCGTATGTGGGACGGTATATTGTTACGCTCGTTATAAATATAATATGGTTAGCAGCCATACTACTTTTTACTGTTAGTACAATGACACCTATTATTTATGAAAATGTAGGAACGCATTGGAGCATAAAAATTAATATTGCACTATTCTCTCTTATTGTTATGTCGCCATTCATGTATGCCATTATGGTTAAAGAGTATGATAATAATAGTGGCTCCACAGTAAAATTTGGTAGGACACTGGTCATTATTATGCGCTATATTATCAATTTCATCTTTGTTTTTATAGTTATAGTTAATCAATTCAATAACCCTTTAATCTCTTTTGCTGCGACATTGCTATTTATATTGGTATTCATTCTTTTGTCACATGTTATAAGTAAGTTATATCATAGAATGGAAGGGCGTTTTTTGTTTAATTTGGACAAGAGTAAAAAGCATAAGAGTGTAGATATACCACTCTATTTAAATAAGGAATTACACACTGATATTTTTAAAATACCATCCGATAGTATTGTCTCGGGACATACTATACGAGATATTCATAGAAAGTTTAAATCGGGGGTACAGATACTGGCAATACATCGAAGGGGTGGCGACATAGAGTTGCCATCAAATGGTGTCTCGGTACATAGTGATGATGTTATACTTGTTATAGGCAATGACGAACAGATACTGCATTTCAAGAATTGCGTGGATAGTATTAGTGAGAGTCAGCACAAGTCTAAGATATTAAATATGAAATTATACCATTTTATAGTAGAAGGGGGGGCAGAGATAGTAGGGCATAGCGCACATGTTTCTGATTTACATACCACATTTAACTTTATACTTGTGGGATACATTACAGGTGATGATAATAGGTTTACACGTCCAAATCCAAAACATACCATCAAGGTAGGGGATATATTATGGGTAGTGGGAAATAAAAGTTAATTATTATCGTGCGTGTTATAAAAAAAATAATTATCTTTGCAGCACGAAAAAATTAAATAAATAATAATTATGGTAAAAATTTCAGAAAAAGCTAAGAATTTTCCTGCTTCTCCAATACGTAAATTGGTTCCTTTCGCAGAAGCGGCGAAACAGAGAGGTACTAAAGTGTACCACTTAAATATTGGACAACCAGACATACCTGCCCCAGACGAGGTAATTGAAGCCCTAAGGCGTGAAGTAACTACTGATGTTGCATATACATTTAGTCAAGGAACGAACTCGTATTGCAATACATTAATAGAATATTATAAAAGTGTAAATATACCTCTTGAAAAATCAGAACTAATAGTTACAACTGGTGGATCCGAAGCACTGCTTTTTGCTCTTAATGCTGTCCTTAATGATGGCGAAGAGGTGTTGGTGCCAGAGCCTTTCTATGCTAACTATAAAAGTTTCGCTCAATTAAGTGGTGGTGTTATTGTTCCAATCACTGCATATATAGATGATAATTTTGCTCTTCCTTCTATTGAATCGTTCGAAGAAAAAATTACGCCTAAAACACGTGCTATAATGATAAGTAACCCATCGAATCCAACAGGTTACCTATATTCGCGCACGGAATTAGAGAAACTTCGTGACATAGCTATAAAGCATGACCTATTTATCATCTCTGATGAGGTTTATCGTGATTTTTGCTATGATGGTACAACGCATATATCAATAATGGAGATTGAGGGATTAGAGCAACACTCGATAATGATAGATTCAGTTTCTAAGAAATTTAGTATGTGTGGAGTACGTATTGGTGCAATAGTATCTCGTAATAAGGATGTTATGATGGCTGCAATGCGTTTAGCACAATCTCGCTTATCACCGCCTCTATTCGGACAGATAGCATCTGAGGCTGCTTTTGGTGTAGGACCGGAGTATTTTGATGAGGTTAAAGAGGAGTATACTCTTCGTCGTGATTTCTTTGTTAATGCACTACGTAATATTCCAAATGTGATTTGCCCTATGCCGCAAGGAGCGTTTTATGTTATTGCTGAACTCCCTGTTGATGACGCAGATGAATTTGCTAAATGGATGTTAGAGTCGTTCTCATACGAAGGTGAGACAGTTATGATAGCGCCAGGAAGCGGCTTTTATGCTTCTCCGGGTGCAGGTAAGCAGCAGGCGCGTCTTGCATATGTGCTGAATAACAACGACTTAGGTAGAGCTGCTCTTGTGCTTGAAAAAGCTCTTGAGGCATATAATAACAGATAATATTAAATATTTTCATAAAAAGATAGTGATTATTTTTGTAAATTTAAGAATAATCACTATCTTTGCACTCTGAATGATAAATGTAAGCCCGTGAGGGTTGATGTTTTTACTAATTTTTTTAATTATAATTGATGTACGCAATTGTAGAAATCGCAGGTCAACAATTTAAAGTTGAGAAAGATCGTAAGCTGTATGTACACCGTCTCAAAGGTGAGGAAAACTCACTAGTGAGCTTCGATAAAGTCCTGCTAATTGAGAATGACGGTCAGGTAAAAGTAGGAGCACCTGTTGTAGAAGCT
>CAYIZU010000012.1:0-5820 GCA_964367795.1 uncultured Rikenellaceae bacterium
AAATAATAATGCCGAATTGAAGTATGAAATTGAGAAACGAAATATATTACGTAATGGAAAAATACTATGTGTTAAAATGTTATATTACAATGCATTAATAAAAGAATTAAATAATAGACTCACAATTGCTATGGATATAGTGGAGGTGTATCGAGAAAGAGGTGATAGTCAAATTGAACTTAATAAAGCCATATTAAATAGTGTAACAGCACAAAATGAGATAGAAGCTTTAGATATTAAGAGAGAAGCTATTAAATACGAATTAAAACAATTAAATGGTGGCAAGGATGTGGTTTTTAATATTGATAAATTCAGCGACATAGAAACCTTAAGAGATTTTGATTATTGGTATAGTATGGTAAAAAATGACGATCCTCTACTTGAACAACTCAAACAAAATACTTTTATAGCAGAGAAACAATTGGGGTTGGTTCGAGCCAATAGCCTACCAAAAATCAGAGTTGGGTATCGTTTAGATAATGCTGAAGGAGAACGCTTTCAGGGTATTACATTGGGTATGACGCTTCCAATATGGGGTGATAGGCAACGTGTGAAGGCGGCAAAAATAGATGTTTTATTATCCGAGGTGAAAGAAGAAGAGGTGAGAAATACTCATTATAATAATCTTAAGAAGCTGTATAGGCAATCTGTGATGTTACAAAAGAGCATTACTTTAATTGACGAGGCACTTACAAAGTGTGATAATGCATCTCTACTGAAGAAAGCTCTTGAAAGAGGAGAAATATCCTTGCTACACTATCTTGTGGAGATGCAATATTATTATGATGCTGTTAATCAGCTACTGAGAAGTAGATATGAACTTGAGATATGTATAGCTCATTTAACCGCTTTTTTAAGGGTCGACTATATACCATAAATAGAGAGGTGCTTACTCAAAATGAATAAACACCCCCTCTTTACAAAAATAAATTTAACACTATTTTTTTCTATTTCCACCACGATCGTTGCGGTTTCCGCGATCATTATTCTCACGACGTGGGCGTTGCTGTGGCTCCTCATAGCCCTCTGGCATTTCAAGTAATGGCTTGCGAGATAAACGCATCTTGCCTTGCTTGTCAATCTCAAGTAATTTAACACTTACAATATCGCCCTCTTTGATACCTGTCTCTTCCATATCATTAAAACGCTTATAGTCAATCTCTGATATGTGTAGTAGGCCATCCTTACCAGGCAGTATCTCTACGAAAGCACCGAAAGCCATTATAGACTTAACCTTACCCTCATACACAGTACCCACTTCTGGAACAGCAACAATATCTTTAATGCGCTTAAGAACGAAATCTATAGCCTCTTGGTTATCTGCAAAGATATCTACTAGCCCTTGCTCGTTAACCTCTGTTATGGTAACTGTTGCACCGCTTAATTTCTGCATCTCTTGTATTATCTTGCCGCCAGGACCGATAACAGCACCAATAAACTCACCAGGTATCGTAATCTGAACCATACGAGGAACGTGTGGTTTATAATCCTCACGCGGCTGAGCTATCGTCTCTGTTAACTTACCAAGAATGTGCAGTCTACCTACGCGCGCCTGTTCCAAAGCTTTAGCCAAAACCTCATAAGATAATCCATCTACCTTAATATCCATTTGGGTTGCAGTAATACCATCTTCGGTTCCTGTAACTTTAAAATCCATATCACCTAAGTGATCCTCATCTCCAAGAATATCTGAAAGTACAGCATATTTATCACCTTCAGAGATTAGCCCCATAGCAATACCACTCACCGGCTTTTTGATTTTAACTCCTGCATCCATTAGTGCAAGTGTTCCAGCACACACTGTTGCCATTGATGATGAACCATTAGACTCAAGAATATCAGATACGATACGAACAGCATATGGATTAACTTCTCCTCCCGGTATCATTGGCTTAAGAGCGCGGAATGCAAGATTACCATGTCCTACCTCACGACGAGATAATCCACGCACTGGGCGAGCATCTCCGGTTGAAAAAGGAGGGAAATTATAATGTAATACAAATTTTTCACTGCCTTGTAGTAGTACTTCATCTATCATTTTCTCGTCAAGCTTAGTTCCAAGCGTTACTGTTGTCAACGACTGCGTTTCACCGCGAGTAAATATTGCAGAACCATGTGCGCGAGGTAAGTAGTCCACCTCACACCATATAGGACGAATCTCATCTGTAGCTCTACCGTCAAGACGTATTGCTTCGTCAAGAATCATATTACGCATCGCCTTTTTAAGAACGTCGTCATGGAAATAACGCTTAACAAGCGAACCCTTTTCCGCTAACTCTTCTTCTGAAAAAGTTGCTAAATATTCTGCCTCTATCTCATTGAATTTTTCTGTACGCTCATGTTTTGCCGATTGACTTTTTGCCACCTCATAAACCTTATCATATGTAGCAGCTATAACTTGAGCTCTTAGTTCTTCGTCATTATTTTCGTGGCAATATTCACGTTTTACATCCTTGCCAAGCTCTTTAGCAAGCTCTAATTGAGCTACGCAGTGCCCTTTTATCTCTTCGTGTGCCACTTTAATAGCCTCCAACATAACAGCCTCCGACACCTCTTTCATCTCGCCTTCAACCATCATGATATTGTCGTAAGTAGCACCTACAATAATATCTAAGTCAGCCTCTGCCATTTGTGAGAAAGTGGGATTTACAACAAATTCTCCATCTATGCGAGCCACGCGACACTCCGATATAGGAGCCTCAAATGGGATATCACTCACAGCAAGTGCCGCCGATGCCGCAAGACCTGCAAGAGCATCAGGCTGTATATCTTTATCTGCAGATATTAGTTGCACAGTAACAAATACATCTGCATGATAGTCCGCAGGGAAAAGTGGACGTAAAGCCCTATCTATTAGGCGTGAAATAAGTATCTCATTATCCGACGGACGAGCCTCACGCTTAAGAAATCCACCTGGGAAACGTCCCGCAGCAGCAAATTTCTCCTTATATTCTACTTGTAACGGCATAAAATCAACATCTGGTTTTGCCTCTTTTGCTGCCACAACAGTTGCAAGGAGCATAGTATCTCCCTGTCTAACAACAACAGATCCATCTGCCTGTTTTGCCAACTTACCTGTTTCAATAATAATCTCTCTACCACCACTTAGTGGTATTCTCTTCTCTGTTAGTTTGTACATCTTAAAAAAATTTATTTACCTTCTAATTAATCGCGCAAATATACGGATAATAATTGGATTATCAGCAACTTTTATAAAATTTCTTGATTCGAAATTCAAATATCTTGTAACCTATCCTATAAAAAGTTTTTTTATATCAAAAATTTGGAGAATGGCGAAAAATATGTAACTTTGCAACTGTTATTTTGCAAACAATAAATTTGAATGCTCGAAATGGAAATATTTCGGCGGTAAAAAATGAACGTATGATAAAGTATATTACACCGTCAGAGGCGGTAAAGGCTATTAAGAGTGGGGATTTTGTTCATCTAAGTAGCGTTGTGACAGAGCCCATGGTATTAGTAGATGCTATGGTTGAGCGTGGTAGAAACCGCGAGATTGAGAATATAACTATTAGTCATCTTCACACGGAAGGACCTGCACCATATACAGCGGCAGAGTTCGAGGGTATATTTCAGTTAAACTCATATTTTATAGGTGCAAATGTGCGAAAGCAATCGCAGGCGGGGTATGCCGATTTGATACCTCTATTTCTTAGCGACACGCAACGACTTCTTCGTAATGGAACTCTTAAGTGCGATGTGGCAATGATTACGGTATCAGAGCCTGATAAGCATGGTTATGTATCGCTTGGTACATCGGTAGATACATGTTTGGCAGCTATGGAGCAAGCGCGTGTTGTTATAGCACAAGTTAACAAGTATATGCCGCGTGTCTTTGGAGACTCTTTTATTCATGTATCTCAAATTGACTACTTTTGTCGTCATGATGAACCTCTTCACGAGGCGCACTTTGTGGCTCCAACGCCAGAGGAGGAGCTGATAGCTAAGCACTGTGCTACTGTTATAGAGGATGGAGCTTGTTTACAGATGGGAATAGGCTCAATACCAAATGCGGTTCTTTCTCAATTGAAGAATCATAAGAATCTTGGGGTACATACCGAGATGTTTGCAGATGGAATTCTTCCTCTTGTAGAGAGTGGTGTTATAAATGGTGCAAATAAGGTATTAGATAAAGGGAAGATGGTAACCACATTTTTGATGGGCTCGCAGGCTCTATACGATTTTGTGGATTATAACCCGGGGGTACTTATTAAGGATGTTGCATATACTAACGACCCTATGATACTATGTCGTAATCCTAAGGTTACATCTATTAACTCGGCATTACAGGTTGATATAACAGGGCAATGCTGTGCCGATTCAATAGGAACAAAGATATTCTCTGGTGTTGGTGGACAGATAGATTTTGTTTATGGTGCATCGCGCAGTGAGGGTGGTGTCTCTATAATAGCTATGCAGTCGGAGACAAATAAAGGAGTAAGCAAAATTGCCCCGGTATTAAATCTTGGCTCTGGAGTGCAGACAACTCGTAACCACGTACACTATGTTGCTACGGAGTATGGTATTGTTAATCTCTCAGGTAAGAGCATTCAAGAGCGTGCAATACTGCTAACATCCATTGCACACCCGCGTCACCGCGAAGAGTTAGAGCGTGCTGCGTTCGAGCGTTTTGGACCACACTACACATATATTAAAAATATATCTAAATAGTGGATAAGAGCACCTTTCATAATAAGGTCGTAAATAGTCAGCGTATTACCCCTGAAGAGGCTCTTTGGGGGTATTATAATATTCCTCTTTTTGAACTTTCGCAATTGGCGTTAGTGGTAAAAAGAGGAAAGAGTGGTGAAAACATTTTTTATAATAGGAATTTTCATGTTGAACCTACAAATATATGCTGCTATGAGTGTAAGTTCTGTTCTTACCGTAAAGATATAGAGGATGTTGATGCACGTGATTTTTCAATAGAGGAGATTATTGACTATATTGATGAGAAACTAACCTCTAAAACAACAGAGGTGCATCTTGTTGGGGGGGTACATCCTAATCATACATTAGAGCACTATTGTGATGTTATTGCTGCTGTTAAGAGAAAGGTTGGCGATAGGGTAGCGGTGAAGGCTTTTTCTGCGGTTGAGCATATACATATGATAGAGAAGGCTGGTGTCACATATGAAGAGGGTATTAGTAGGCTTATTAAGGCAGGAATGGATACCTTTACTGGTGGAGGAGCTGAAATATTTGATGAAGAGATTAGAGCTAAGATATGCCCGAATAAGGCGTCAAGTGGTAAATGGCTAACATTTCATGAAACAGCGCACATGCTTGGCATAAAGAGTAACGCAACAATGCTTTATGGCCATATTGAGGACATTGAACATAGAATAGAGCATCTAAATAGGCTACGTACTCTGCAAGACAAGACGGGAGGGTTTTTATCTTTTATTCCTCTTAAGTATAGGAGTGCAAATAATCAGTTATCATCATATGGTGAGACCTCTGTTATCGATGACATGAGGACTCTTGCTATATCTCGTATCTTCTTGGATAATTTCAACCATATAAAGGCATATCCACCAATGTTTGGCATTGAACGCACCGAGCAGGCTATACTGTTTGGAGCAGATGATATTGATGGTACTGTTAACGACACTACGGATATATACTCAACAGCAGGTGTAGCGCCAACAGGATTGACAGTTAGTCAGTTGGAGTTATTAATTTCAAATTTAGGGTTTAAGCCTATGGAGCGTGATAGTTACTACGGACTAATTCACGCAGATTAATTTACAGAACTATAGTTTCGTCAGGGCAAATCCACAGGTTTGCCCTGATAGT
>CAYIZU010000012.1:5830-18425 GCA_964367795.1 uncultured Rikenellaceae bacterium
CTCCTCTAACCTACTAACAGTTGTTCGATAGGTTTCTGGACTATTTCTAATATTACCACTATTAGGAACAATAAATGCACTTGAAAACCACTCGCCGTTCAAATTCACTGCTACTGCTTTGAAGAAAGAAGATGGTATAGCAACCTTATTCTTACCTATATACCTATTATCATCCACTATGCAGCCGACAATAACATAAACCTCTCCATAATGATATGCCCACTCTTTCACTTTTAACTCAATATACAACCAAACACCACTGTTCACTACACCTAACTGTGGAGCAATATTAGCAAAACTGAATGTTGTGATATTCTCTTCCCTATTATCATCTCTGTCAGATGATGGTAGTAGATGACCACGGTTATATATCGAGCGATAGTAGTCACCCTTATCAGCCGTAGCCCAACCTCTTTTTGATATTACGCTATCAACATGAAATCTATTTGTCCTTTTAGTTTCAGAGGTCTCAACCTCCTTTCGTGTTAATCTATATGCCACCCAATCAGAGATTTTATTCTTTGGATTATAGTGAAAAGCGTATCTCCCTACTTTTGAGCGTACAAAATATGAGGAGTCGCCAATATATGGCAGCTCCCCATCTATGATTGTGTTATAGCTATTGTCCCTTGCTGTAAATACTGGCTTGTATTTCCAGCCAATAACACTTTCGGGTTTAAGTGTTAGGTTATATATCAACCATAATACAAGGACGGCTATTAATAATATAAATCTACGCTTCAATATTATTCCACTCTTTTACTATCTCTATTATTAAATCTTTGGCAGCCAACATTGTAGCCTCCGACGCAAATTCATACCTGCCATGAAAGTTTTCACCACCTGCAAATATATTAGGGCACGGTAATCCCATAAATGATAGTCTTGACCCATCTGTCCCTCCACGTATAGGGCGCACATTGGCTGGTATATTCAAATTCTCCATCGCCTTTAATGCCACATTAACCACTTCCGGATGCTCACAAACCACTTCGTGCATGTTATAGTACTGATCAATCATCTCAATAGTTGCAACCTCTTTTCCATATATGCTATTAACGGCTGTAACAATTGCCACTAATTTATCTTTTCTATCTGTGAATAGTTTCATATCGTGGTCGCGGATGATATATTTCATTTTGCAATTATCCACACTTCCACCTATTGATAGCATATGGAAAAATCCCTCTCTACCCTCAGTATTCTCGGGGCGTTCATCTTGTGGAACCATATTATCAATGGCCCTCGCAACGGTGAAAGCGTTTACCATTTTACCCTTTGCATAGCCGGGGTGCACATTAAGACCTTGAATAGATATAGTGGCCATGGCAGCATTAAAATTCTCATATTCTAACTCTCCTAAAGGTCCTCCATCCATAGTATAGGCATATTTTGCACCAAAGCGGTCAACATCAAAGTTATCAACCCCTTGACCTATCTCCTCGTCAGGGGTGAAACCTAACTTTATCTCGCCATGCTCTATTTCAGGGTGCTGCAATAGATATTGTGCAGCACACATTATCTCTGCAACTCCTGCTTTATCATCAGCACCTAATAGGGTAGTCCCATCTGTAGTTATTAGTCTATGACCAACATAATTTTTTAATACGGGGAAATCTTCAACCTTCATTGTAACTTCCGAATTTAGTACTATATCTTCACCGTCGTAACAATCAATAATCTGTGGATTAACGCCCTTGCCACTCATATCTTCAGAGGTGTCGACATGGGCTATAAAACCAATTACAGGTACATTTTTCTTTGTTGTGGTGGATGGTATTGTTGCCATAACATACCCTTTTGTCATTACAACATCAGTTGCACCCATAGCAGTCAGCTCCTCTGTAAGCATAGAGAAGAACTCCAATTGCGATGGCGTTGATGGTTGCTCGCCCGTTGATGAGCTACTCTCTGTATCTATCTTCGCATAGCGAATAAATCTATCTATTAAACTCTCCATATCTATAAACTATTAAAAATTTCATTAAACATATCCACAACAGCGATTCCTGCCACTTTCAGTTGTTGTGGGATAATACTCTCACCCGACATCCCGGGTATACTATTAACCTCTATTAAGTACGGTATCTCGTCGCGAATTATATAATCAACCCTTACGAAACCACTGCATCTCAGGGCTTTATACGCCGTCAAGGTATGTTTTTCCAGCATCTCGCGTACCTCCTCTGAAATATCCGCTGGTGTTATCTCATCAGATGCCCCTTGATATTTAGCTTCGTAATCAAAGAATTCTTTTTTTGATATTATCTCCGTGACAGGCAAAAAGGTTGCACCTTTCCCTGTTATGTAAACTCCACAAGCCACTTCTCGCCCCTCGATAGCCTCTTCAACAACCACAACGCCACCTTTGGTATAGGCGGCTTCCACAGCAGGAAGTAGCTCCGCAGCGCTTTTTACTTTAGATACCCCAAAACTACTGCCGCTATTACTCGGCTTAACAAATAAGGGTAAAGCTAATTTATTTATAACCTCTTCAACCATAACGGCTGAGCCATGCTCTATAATTATATCTTGTGCCATAGGAATATTATACGGTAGTAACAGCCTCTTACATAGTACTTTATCAAATGTAATCACACTTGATAGTGTTGAGCATGAGGTGTGTTTAATCCCAAGTGTATCAAAGTAGCCCTGCAAGAGACCATCCTCACCCGGGGTGCCATGTATTAAATTGACCACAATATCGGGTATAATCTTTTTCTCGTTAACAGTAAACGAGAAATCATTGCGGTCGATAAAGTATTTATCGCCATTATACACTGCATACCACTCTTCATTGTTTATTGTGATGAGGTGGCTATCGTGATACTCTTTTAGCTCGCCGTGAACAAATTGTGCACTTTTAATCGATACCTCCCACTCCGGTGAGAAACCCCCACCAATAACAAATATTATCATAACCTATATACTCTTATTCATCAATACGAAAAATTACCTCGTCGGGCTCACACATAAGTAGATTTTCACGCGAGTAGCGTTCAAGATAATCATTATCTACCATTATTTGTCTAAGTATAACACTATCACGCTTTATCTCTGCGCGTAAATCGTCGATACGTTTCTCTATCTGTCTTAACTCATTGCGATACTCTATCTTGCTGCGGAAACTACTATCATTATTTGAGAAAAGGAGAAATAGCACAAAAGATAACAAGATAAAAAGATTTACCCTTGCTTGCGTGATATGTTTACTGATTTTCTTAAAATTTATCTTTCTCATAATTACTTATTATTTGCATATGCATGATTAATAGCCCCATGTCCACCTCCCATTACATAATTAGCCGATAAAATAGCTTCATGAACAAAATCCTCTGCCTTTTCCACCGCCATTTCAATATCATATCCCATCCCTAAGAATGTTGCCAATGCTGAAGATAGGGAACATCCCGTTCCATGTGTATTTATTGTATCAATACGTTCATAGCAATATACCCGGCTTTTATCTCGTGAGAAGTCATATAGGTAGTCTCTTATATTACCACCTTTCATATGCCCACTCTTAAGAAGTAACGATTTACATCCTATATTCTTGAAATATCTTGCCACATCGTCAAAAACTCTCTCCTCTGCTATATTTAACCCCGTGATATATTCACATTCTGGAATATTTGGGGTCACAACAGTAGATAAAGGCATCAATATCTCTATTATAGCCTTTGTAACCTCTGGCGCAACAAGCATGGAGCCTGATGTTGACACCATGACAGGGTCTAAGACAACATTTTTAATCTCACTTTTAATAATAACTTCCGATAGATATTTAACCATATCAACCGATGGGAGCATACCTATCTTTATGGCTTTTACATTTAAGTCGTTCATAACAGCATCAACCTGCGCACTAAAAATATCTATACCAACAATCTCAATTGCATTAACACCCATTGTATTTTGTGCAGTAAGGGCTGTTATAGCTGTCGCACAGTAGCCACCACATGCCATAACACTCTTTATATCAGCTTGAATACCTGCGCCGGCGGAACTATCCGACCCTGCTACCGATAGAATAATATGTTGCTCCATAAATCAACTAAAAATGTGTAAAACCATCATTTATATCACCCGTTGCATTGATATAGCTAATGCTATTACCTTCAACGCATCTGCCAATAGGGTATAATCCACATCCAAAATGGTTCATATACCGATATTTTATATCTTCAAAAGTATCACTATTAACGGTAATTAATAGCGAATACTCCTCACCTCCACTCAAAGCAAAACTCTCCGGATTCCACCCTCTTGCCTTGCATATTGCATCTACCTCTTCGCATATTGGAACCGCTTTAATATCAATTTCAATACCGCATCCCGAAAGTGTTGATATATGCCTTATATCAGATGCCACACCATCCGATATGTCCATCATAGCCGTAACTCCCACCTCTTTACTTAGCCATTCACCTTGATAGATCATAGGTTCAGGCATATAATGAGCTTGTAGTAACTTTTTAGGTGGTTCTCCCCCCTCTAAAATAAGTTTTAATGCCATTGATGAGGCCCCTAATGGTGCGGTAACCGCAACAATATCCCCCACGGAAGCACCACTACGATATTTTATCTTATCATTGTCAATAACCCCTATTGCAGTAACAGATATAGCCACTCCGCCAGTCGGTGCAGCTGTTGTGTCTCCGCCTATTAAGGCAATACCATACTGCTTTGAAATGTCATGATACCCCTCACTAAATTTCGCCGTCCACTCTTGAGATATATCATCACTAAGAGCCAATGAGAGCAGTGATACATAAGGTTTAGCCCCCATAGCAGCAACATCACTAATATTAACAGCTAAAGATTTATACCCCAACTCATAAGGAGAGATTTTATCTAATAAAAAATGTTTGCTCTCCACAAGCATATCGGTTGTAATAACAAGTGATTTTGTAGCACTAAGAGGAATAACAGCACAATCGTCTCCTATCCCTCTCACTCCTTCGTGGTTGAGTGCTGCAAATTGCTCTTTAATTGCCGCAATAAGCCCAAACTCCCCTATGCTTTTTAAATTCATCTATCCCAAATATATTGGTCCCTCTAACCCCAATGGGAATCCAGAGTAGAACCATATTGCGAGAATAATTAACCAACAGATTAAGAATGTGACGGTGAATGGTAACATCAATGATATGAGTGTTCCGACACCATATTCTTTATTATATTTCTGGGCATATACCACCAAGAGAGCGAAGTAGCTCATCATTGGCGTGATAACATTTGTCACCGAATCTCCCACACGGAACGCCGCTTGTGTTAATCCTGGATGATAGTCAAGTAGCATAAGCATCGGTATAAACACCGGAGCAAGTATCGCCCATTTAGCCGAAGCACTACCCATAAACATGTTAATCATTGCAACAAGTAGTATGAAACATGCAATCATAGGATAGCCGGTAAAACCTACATCCTTCAACCATGTCGCCCCCTTGATAGCAAGGATAAGACCCAAATTACTCTCCTTAAAGAAGTAAACAAACTGTGCAGCAAAGAAGACAAGTACGATATAGCTACCCATTCCGCTCATTGACTTTCCTATTGCATTCATAACCTGCTTATCGGTCTTATATACCCCTATAATACGTCCGTACACATATCCCGGCACTAAGAAAAGCAGTAAAAGTGTAACTATTATACCACTAAAGAACGGCGATTTTAGTATACCCCCAGTCTCCGGGTCACGAAGTAGTCCATTCTCGGGTATTATAGTCATAGCCATAGCTGCAATGAATATGATGGCACTCCAACCTGCCCATTTAAGAGCCTTACGCTCGGCAGGAGTTGGTTGCTCTATCTGTAAAGGCTCAACTTCACCCTCATACTTACCCAAACGTGGCTCAACAATTTTTTCAACAACAATAGTACCCACTATAACCACCATTATAGCCGAAACAACCATAAAATAGTAGTTAACCATAGGATTTACATGTAAATTAGGGTCTATTATATTTGCCGCAGCCGTTGAAAGACCTGCAAGGATAGGGTCAACCGAACCAATAAGGAAGTTTGAGCCAAAGCCAGCACTAACACCTGCAAAAGCGGCAGCAAAACCAGCCATTGGATTACGTCCTATAGCCTGAAAAATCATAGCACCAAGGGGTATGAGAACAACATATCCCACCTCAGATGCTAAATGTGAAAGAATACCTGCAGTGATAATTGCAGGGGTAATAAGCTTACGAGGGGCGCGTAGCACAAGCTGCCTTACTAACATAGTAAAGAGCCCCGACCCTTCAGCAACACCAATACCAACCATTATAACAAGCACTAAGCCCAAGGGAGGGAACATAATAAAGTTATGCTCTATATTGGTGAAAAGCCACCTAAAACCATCAGCCGACATAAGGTTACGGACCCCTATAACCTCTTTAGTGACAGGATGCACGGTCTGCATATCGAAATATGCGGCAATGCCGGATAGTATAATAATTGAACCTGCCATTATAGCAAAAAGCGTTGCAGGGTGAGGTAGCTTATTTCCAGCCACCTCTATCTTATCTAATAATCTATTAAAAAACGTTTTCTTCATTGTTTGGTCTTACCTTAGTTTAAAAATCTTTCACAATCCATTGCCGCGATAGCACCACTGCCTGCAGCAATAATACCTTGACGATAGACATTATCCTTGACATCTCCCGCAGCGAATACCCCTTCAACGTTTGTGTGAGATGAGAATCCTTCAGTTATGATATACCCCTCTTCGTTAAGTTTTAGGAACTCTTGAAATACTGCTGTGTTTGGTGTGTGACCTATTGCTAAGAAGAATCCGTCAATATCTATTGTGCGCTCAACGCCATCATTACTAACAAGTAGTGCACCTGTTACGCCATCTTCATCCCCAAGAACCTCTTTAGTGTTATGTTCGAAGATAATTTCGATATTTTCAGTGCGGAAAACCTTCTCCTGCATAGCCTTTGAGGCACGAAGGTAATCCTTACGAACGATAAGATATACTTTACGACAAAGAGATGCAAGATAAGTCGCCTCTTCGCATGCAGTATCACCGCCACCTACAACTGCTACATCTTTCTTACGATAGAAGAATCCATCGCATGTAGCACATGCAGATACCCCCATTCCTTTATATTTCTCTTCCGACTCCAAGCCAAGATACCTTGCTGTTGCTCCAGTTGATATAATCACCGCCTCAGCCTCTATCTCTGTTGTTTCGTCAATAGTTAAGTGGAAAGGTCTTTTTGAGAAGTCAACTTTAGTAACAAGTCCAGCACGTATCTCTGTGCCAAAACGTTCCGCTTGCTTTTTTAAATCCTCCATTAATTCAGGACCAGTAACCCCTTCAGGGTAACCAGGGAAATTATCTACCTCCGTAGTTGTTGTTAACTGCCCCCCCGGTTGTATTCCTTGATAAATAATAGGGTTAAGGTTAGCTCGTGCAGCATATATTGCCGCAGTGTATCCCGCAGGACCACTTCCAATAATTAAACACTTTACTTTTTCCATACTCTGTTATATTTATTCGTATTAAATTGTCTTACATTCTATTGTAATGCTCTATCTATACTCGTAGCATCAACAATCGCCTCTTTTAGCGCCCTATATATGCCATTTTTATAGAAATTAACGTTCACAGCAAAAGATATATCTCTGCGCGCAGTCTCCAAATCTCCCTTGAATGATATAACCTGCTTGCGCCTATCATCAGATATGAAAGGTAACATCATCTGCGGAACTATTGTCGATTTCGAGGAGGTGTCAACCATACGTGTGATAGTCTCTAACGAACCACTTTCGAAATGAACATCTCCGCGGAGATGTATTTGCCCATCACATAGATTAAGTACTTGACTGCGTAGGCAGTGACCATCTGGTAGGAGCATTAAGTCGTTAACATCAATATCTTTTGCTGTTATCGATTTTTTCCCAAATAGAGGGCTTCTCTGTGATACGTACAGGTAAAATTTATCGCTATATAAAATCTCCTCCTTCACCTCTGGATGATTAATAAAACCTCCAGCTAATAACCCAATATCAATACTCCCATTAATAAGACCTTGCTCTATCTGGTGAGTATATAACTCCTTAACCTCTATTTTTAAGTTTGGATGACGCTTAGCGAATTTGGGAATAAATTTATGTAGAACATAAGGCGAGATGGTTGGAATGACAGCCAATACCAAATTACCTTTAATCTCATTCATCTGTTCATACACACCCTCTTTGATTGCATAGAACTCTGCTAACGCCTTATTCATTTGATTAATAAGGGTGGCTCCTATCTCCGTAGGGACAATAGGTTTGCTATTTCTATCAAGCAGAATAACGCCTAATTCATCCTCCAAATTTTTTATCTGGGTGCTAAGAGAGGGCTGCGTAACAAAACATTTATGATTTGCCGCTGCTGAAAAGCTTCCACACTCTACCACTGCTAATAAATATTCTATCTGTGTTATTGTCATTTTGCAAAGATAGCTTTTTTATTCTGTTTAGCAAAATTTTCGCTAAATTTAAACAGATTCCTATGTATAGCAAAGGGGAGGCTGTCTCGAATTATTTCGAGGCAGCCTCTTTTTTGAGAAATTTGTATCAAAATTCAGTTTTGGTACTTCGTGATGAGTATAAAACGGAGCGTACTTATGTACGTGAGTATTTATGCGATTCAGGAAGTGACAAAAATGTTTTTGAGACAATTTCCTCGTAAATAGAATTTCTCTTATAAAACTCTATTATTACTCCCCAGAACATTAATAAGTTTATGGATATATAGAGCCTTTAGTGAGTCGCGAGCAGGACCAAGGTACTTTCTTGGGTCAAACTCCGCAGGACTATTAGTTAGCACTTCTCTCACAGCAGCTGTCATGGCAATACGACCGTCGGAGTCTATGTTTATCTTACAAACCGCGCTATTTGCCGCCTCACGTAGCTGCTCTTCAGGTATGCCTATGGCATCTTTCATTGCGCCACCATATTCATTAATTTTTGCAACTAAATCTTGTGGTACAGAGCTTGAGCCGTGTAGTACGATAGGAAATCCCGGTATTCTCTCCTCTATCTCTCGCAAAATATCAAATCTTAAAGGTGGTGGAACAAGTATCCCATCAGCATTACGAGTGCATTGCTCAGGTTTAAACTTATTAGCACCGTGTGATGTTCCTATTGATATGGCAAGAGAATCCACACCTGTCCTTTTTACGAAATCTTCAACATCTTTCGGATCTGTGTATGTGTGGTGCTCAGCCACCACATCATCCTCTATTCCTGCTAATACCCCTAACTCGCCTTCAACAGTTACATCATATTGGTGAGCATATTCCACTACTCTTTTTGTCAGTGCCACATTCTCCTCATAAGGTAGATGAGAGCCATCAATCATTACCGACGAAAAGCCCATATCTATACAATCCTTACATAGCTCGAAGCTATCTCCATGGTCAAGGTGAAGAGCTATTGGGACTGCACACCCTAACTCTTTTGCATACTCAACGGCACCTTGTGCCATATAGCGGAGTAGGGTAGAGTTCGCATATTTACGAGCTCCATTTGAGACCTGAATAATTACAGGCGACTTACACTCCACCGCTGCCCCTATAATAGCCTGCAGCTGTTCTAAATTATTAAAATTATATGCCGCAATAGCATATCCTCCTTTGATAGCACCGTCGAACATTTCACGGGTGTTTACCAATCCCAATTCTTTGTAGCTTACCATAAATTTTTTATATTATTTAGTTAAAGGGAGTTTTATTTTCTCCCTAATTTTTATTTTCCTACTGTATATGTGTCGCCTACTATCACCCGTATCTCTTTCTCTTTAACAGAAAATTCATAAGGAGCAATACCGAGAGGCTCACCGTCTACCTCAATAATCCCGTTTGACGACGATTCAATACGTATATTTTTTCCTTGAAAATATTTTGCATTCGGTACGCTATATATTTTACCGTTAAATAGAGCTTTGTAGTATCTTAAAACAGTAAAAGCATTGCCATTACATATCACTGTTATATCAAAGAGTCCATCATCGACAACGGCATTGGGTGCTTGTAGCATACCTCCCCCGTTATATTTCCCTATCGCAATAACTCCCGTTAGTACCTTGCCATTAATAACTCTTTCCCCATCAATCCATATCTTCATCTTTACAGGGCGATATGTAATTAATGAACGTAAAAGTGTTCTGATATAGGTAAAGACACCTGTTGCTAACCCTTTTTCCTTGATTCGGGTATATCTTTGATTGACATAGGCATCAAGTCCGAAACCTGCCATATTTGCCATATGCCTATCATGTTTAACCTTTGATTCGTAGTATGTGAGGCTGCCGCTGTCTTGTATAACGCTTCTGCCATTGACGATTGCTTTAATGCAGTCGGTGTATTTATGAGGTATGCCATACATGCGCACCCAATCGTTTCCCGACCCTACTGGAATAACTCCTATTGTTATATCCGTAGAGCGGCAAACCCTCTGTATATATATGCCATTAACCACTTCGTGAAGGGTTCCATCCCCTCCTACAACCATAAGTTTACGATATGATTTGTTTATCGCCTCAACTGTTAACTCAATGGCATGGTATTTCTTTTCAGTAAATACAGCATCATATATAACATTATTATCGCGTAGAAGTTTGCTGATATATGGCCAATCCAATAGCCCCTTGCCCTTTCCTGCAACGGGATTAATAATAACAAACCATCTATTATTACACTCACTCATATACGAAACATAGGTTGAGGTGGTTAAGCCTCAACCCTATTACATATTAAATTACTCTTTTACTGGTGCATTTTTTACAGTCTCAAGTAGTAGAGTGTAGAACTTCTCTACACTTGGAATCAACACCTTCTCGTCTGGAGAGTGAGGGAATCGAATTGTTGGTCCAAATGAAATCATATCCCAATTAGGATAGATAGGACCAAATATGCCACACTCTAATCCAGCATGTATAGCACGTATTTCAGGAGTCTTACCGTATAATTCTAAATATCTCTCCTGCATAGTCTTTAGGATAGGAGAACTTAAATTTGGTTTCCATCCCTCATAACCGTTGTTTATTATCACCTTTGCACCTGCTAATTCAGCTACTGATGACATGCGAGCAGTCAAGTCGTTCATAGTGCTTGGTGAAGAGCTACGAGCAAGTATCATTATTGAGAATTTACCATCTTTCATGGTGATAATACCCATGTTAGATGAAGTTTCAACAAGATTCTCCATAACAGTACTCATACGGTCTACTCCGTTAGGCATTGCATGTACTAAATTGATAAACCTTCCCAATGATACACCATCTAACACCTGTGCTGGCATTGTTGTCTCCACTGCCTCAACGGTGATATTTTCGTCACGTTCTGCATATTCAGCGCGTATCTTGGCAACAAAATTCTTTAATTCAGTAATAGTAGCTTCTGCTTTATCAGTATTAACAACGATAGTGCATTTAGCTTCACGAGGTATTGCATTACGCATATTTCCACCCTCTGCATACGAAACCTCAACACCACACTTCTCAACAAGATGACGAATAATACGTATCATTACCTTATTTGAGTTGGCGCGCTGAAGAACAATCTCCATACCTGAGTGACCACCTTTTAAGTTAGAAATAACAATATCATAAGCTTTATTTCCAGCAGGAGCAGTTGTGTTGAAGTCAAGCTCTACAAGTACGTCAGTACCGCCAGCGCATCCTACGTAAAGCTCACCCTCATCTTCAGAGTCAAGATTTAAAAGGATATCACCTTTTAGTACATTAGGGTCAAGATTATTAGCCCCTGTCATACCCGCCTCTTCGTCGATAGTGAAAAGAGCATCAATGAGTCAGTGGTTTATATAATTCATATCCATAACAGCCAATGCAGCAGCAACTCCAATACCATGATCTTAGCCAAGGGTTGTTCCGTCGGCAGTAACCCATTCTCCCTCTATCAAAGGCTTAATACCATCTGTTAAAAAGTCGAAATCAGTATCGTTATTTTTTTGAGGAACCATATCAAGGTGTGCCTGCATAATGAGTCCTTTGCGATTTTCATAGCCCGGAGTTGCAGGTTTGCGAAGAATAACATTGCCGATAGCATCTATCTCGCACTCTATACCATTCTCTTTTGCAAATTCAACTACATAGTCTCTAACCTTCTCCTCGTGCTTTGATGGGTGAGGTATGCTACATATAGCAGCAAAATGTTTCCACACATTTTGTGGGTTTAATGATTCAATTTTACACATAATTTTATCTTTTTAGTTATAACAATACAAAAATCGGATGGCAAGATAATCATTTTTTATTTATTACACAATTTTTTTTGAAGATAAGGAAGAAAAAGTATTTTTTTTAGTGTCGCTTTTTGTTGTTAACTATTTTTTTATTAACTTTGCACCAAATTAGATAATTGAAAGGAGGTTAGTTTGTTGTAAGCCATTAAAGCTAAGTGATTTATGAAATGCTTATGGTTTTATTATGAAAGTCGATGGAGTCGGCAATAGTATATAGTGATAATATGTGCAGAAAGCGCGCATGTTTGGGGTTGCGAAATCCTAAGATATATATGTTGCATTAATTATGCAGCAAGAACAAATTAACAAAACAATTTAAAAGGTAAAAGATTATGATTATTAT